>JAUNFB010000018.1:17017-28544 GCA_030525245.1 Erysipelotrichia bacterium | reverse complement strand
TTATTAATTTGTAATTGTAAGGGCATTGATTTTATCTACAATAAGGTTTACTTTCTTTGAAAATTGAAATGGGAGGATAGAATGAGAAAGGTATTTTTAATAATTTGTTTGTTTTTATTTATCGGTTGCAGTCAAAAAGATGATACAGTCGATAATAAAGCACCGGAAAAGGTTGTTTTGAATTCACAATTTGGGAAGGTTTATATTTTACAACAGGGGGAAATAGTAGACTCTGAAAAAGATTTAACCGAGGAAGAAATTGCTTTATTGGAAAAAAGAATAAATGTTGTCAATTTTAATTTTTATCACATTACGGATAAAAAGGTTAATATGGATAGCTATGAACATATTGACTTGATGACAAATGATGAAAATGATGCGATAGCAATCGTTTTGTGTGAGCCTTATATCAAATACGGTGATAAAATCTATAATCTCGGTTATGATCATGAAATTTTTAATTATAGCGAAAAAATGATCAAAGAAAGGAAGAATTGAGATATATTCTTCTTTTTTTGTTCGTAAATAGAGGTAATTGAGCTATTTTACGCGTAATGTGGTAGAAATGTGGGAAATTTGTGTTAAAATATATATTGTTATAACATGAAAATATAGAGGAGGCATAAAGTATGGGAAAACCAACTATCCTCATCTTGAGTATTATAGCAGGTATTGGTATTGGTATAGCCATTATGTGGGTTGTATCAAAGATCGGTTTGAATAAGAATCAACAAAAAGCTGAATTGGTTTTGAAAGAGGCAAATATTGAAGCTGATGCTGTCAAAAGACAAGCAATTTTAGACGGCAAAAATTCGGCATATGAATTGAAATTGAATGCGGAGAAGGAAATAAAGAAACATCGTGAAGAAGTTACAGCGATGGAGAATAAACTTTTAAGGCGTGATGATGCTTTAAATTTCCGCGAAGAAAAATTAAACAATAAAGAAAAACAAGTTGATGATAAAATTACTGATTTGAACAAAAAATCTGCTGATTTGGACAAGATGCAGGCTGAATTACAACATAAGATTGATATTCAAACAAATGTATTGGAACAGGTTGCCGGTTTAACGGTCAACCAAGCCAAGGAAGAATTGTTTGATATTGTTAAAAATCAAACAGCCAATGAGATGGCTGCTTATATCAAAGAAAAGCAGGAAGAAACCGAGGCAAATGCGGCAGATATAGCTCGTAATATTATCGGGCAGGCTATTCAAAGATATTCTCAGGAAGAAACAATTGACCGTACAGTGTCAGTTGTCGGCTTACCGTCGGAAGAGATGAAAGGTCGGATAATTGGACGTGAAGGTCGAAATATCCGTGCCATTGAACAGGCAACAGGAGTTGATTTGATTATAGATGATACTCCGGAGACAATAACTATTTCTTGTTTTGATCCGATCAGAAGAGAAATTGCTCGATTGACTTTGGAACATTTGATAAAAGACGGAAGAATTCAACCCGGAAGAATAGAAGATGTTGTAGCTAAAAAGACTACCGAATTGAACGAAGTTATTCAAAAAGCCGGTGAAGAAGCTGTATTCCAGTTGGGTTTAGGCAGAATTGATCGTGAAATGGTTAATTTAATAGGCCGCCTAAAATACAGATATTCTTATGGTCAAAATGTTTTACAACATTCTATTGAAGTTGCTCATTTATCTGGAATGATGGCTGCAGAATTAGGGTTAAAACAATCATTGGCTAAAAGAGCCGGATTGTTGCATGATATCGGTAAAGCAATCGATTTTGAGCAAGAAGGAAGTCATGTGGAATTAGGGGTTAAAGTCTGCAAGAAACACGGCGAAAATGAAGTGATTCTTAATGCGATCGCGTCTCATCACGGTGATGAAGAACCAAAGACAATTTATGCCAACTTGGTTGCCGCAGCTGATACATTGAGTGCTGCCAGACCGGGAGCAAGATATGAATCTTTGGAAAATTATGTCAACAGATTGGAAGATTTGGAAAAAATTGCCAACAGTTTCGAAGGCGTGGATAAATCATTTGCTATTCAAGCCGGCAGAGAAATCCGTGTAATGGTTCAACCGGGAAAAATTGATGATATTAATTGTTTCCGTATTGCTCGGGAGATCAAAGAAAAAATTGAAAATGAGCTGACTTATCCGGGACAAATCAAAGTAACCGTTATAAGAGAAACCAGGGCTAGTGAGACCGCTAAATAATGTTAAAGGTACTGTTTATCGGTGACATTGTAGGAAAAAAAGGAAGAGAAGCTTTGTACAAGTATCTTCCTTTTTTAAAAGAAAACTACGATTGTGATTTAGTGATTGTAAATGGGGAAAATTCAGCTCATGGTAAAGGAATCACTCCTAATATTTATCGTGACTTTATTGCTGCCGGTGTTGATTGCATAACCTTAGGTAATCATGCGTTCAGTAAAAGTTGTATCAGTGATTTTATTGGCACTGTTCCCAATCTGATTAGACCGGAAAATATGATGCCATTAAACATTGGAAAGAGCTGTTGTATAAAAGAAATTAATGGAACAAAAATCGGTATTTTTAATATATACGGCAGTGTGTTTATGGAAAATTGTACAGAAAGCCCGTTTATTTCTTTTCAAAGAATGTTGCTGAATAATCCATGTGATATCCACATTGTTGATTTTCATGCCGAGGCAACGGGAGAAAAGTATGGATTTATGCGCTATTTTCAAAATGATTGCCAATTGATTGTCGGTACGCACACTCATATTCAAACAGCTGATGAAGATATATATAATGGGTGCGGCTTCATTTGTGATGTGGGAATGTGTGGACCATATGATTCGGTTTTGGGGCGCGATACAGAGGAAACCCTAAAAAGATTTACGGAAAATATTAATACAAGATATCAAGTATCGGAAAGTGAAGCAATGCTGTGTGCTGTTTATGCCGAAATAGATTGCGGTACAAAAAAATGTACGAAAATTGAAAGAATTCAATTGCGTCCGTAAGGTGATTTTATTGTCATCACTCATCGGATTGTGCTATAATAAGCAGGTAAAGGAGAGATGATAGTTTATGCCAATTGTAGTAAATAAAGACTTATGTCTTGGTTGTGGTGCTTGCGTTTCTGTTTGCCCTGTCGGAGCATTAGAATTAGATGCAGACGGACATGCTGAAAATAATCCGGATGTATGCGTTGAATGCGGAGCATGTGTTGATACTTGCCCTGTACAAGCAATCAGTCAAGAGTAGTAACCAAGCAAGAATGCTTGGTTTTTTGTGAGAAGAGATAGAATTATGAAAGAAATTAATTTACCAAATATAAGACAAGCCCAATTCAGAGACAGAAATTATCGGGCTGAAATTATCAGAGATGCTGTTAAACTGACTCCTGAACAAAAAATAATCGGAAATGGGTTAAACTATCATGTTATAACTTACGGCTGTCAAGCCAATGTGCGTGATGGTGAAGTAATCAGCGGAATATTAGAAAATATGGGTTATACTTATACGGATGCGTTAAGTGAAGCTGATATTATTATTTTAAATACCTGTGCAATCAGAGAAAATGCCGAGAATAAAGTTTTAGGCGAAATCGGGTTTTTACAATCGTTTAAGCGTAAAAAGTCGGAAATGATAATCGGTTTATGTGGCTGTATGGCTCAAGAAGAAAAAGTTGTCGATGTTTTAATGAAAAAATATCCCTTTGTAGAGTTGATTTTCGGTACGCACAATATTAATCGATTACCGCAATTGATTGAAAATATTATACACAATAAGCAAAGAAGTATTGAAGTGTATTCACGTCAAGGTGACATTTATGAGGATTTGCCATCAGTAAGACAATTCAAACATAAAGCCTTTGTCAATATAATGGATGGATGCGATAAGTTTTGCACTTATTGTATTGTTCCTTATACTAGAGGTCAACAACGTTCCCGTTTAAGTAAAGACATATTAGCTGAAGTACAATATTTGTATGCTAACGGATATAAAGAAGTTACTTTGCTTGGCCAAAATGTCAATGCTTATGGTAAGGATTTGGATGATGACTTAAGTTTTGCCGAGTTATTGGGTAAAGTCAGCGATATCGGTATTGAGCGCATTCGTTTTACTACCTCTCATCCTTGGGATTTCAGCGATGATATGATTGATATGATTGCTTCCAGAAAAAACATCATGCCTTTTATTCATTTGCCTTTACAATCGGGTAATGATGAAATATTACGCCTGATGGGCAGAAGATATACATCCGAGCAATACTTGACTTTATTCGATAAGATTAAAACAAAGGTGGCTGATGTTGCTATTTCTACTGATATTATTGTAGGATTTCCAAATGAAACGGAGCAACAATTCGAAGACACTTTAAAAGTTGTTAATTATTGTCAATATGACAATGCATATTCTTTTATTTATTCTCCGAGAGAAGGCACACCGGCTGCCAAAATGATAGATAATGTATCTCTTGAGGATAAAAAAGAACGCTTACAGCGATTGAATGCGAAATTAGGCGAGTATTCTAAAATGCATAATGTTGCTTATGAAGGTCGAATTGAAAAAGTCTTAGTAGACGGATATTCCAAGACAGATAAAGAAATAATGTGCGGTTATACGGAAAGTCAGAAATTAGTTAATTTCCGCTGCAATGATGCCCACGTAGGTGATATAATTGATGTAAAGATAACCCAAGGAATGAAAAATTCCTTAAATGGCATTGCCGTAGAAAATAAGAAGGGAGTACAATGAGTCAACTGAGAATTTTCGCTTTAGGCGGATTAGATGAAAACGGAAAAAATATGTATTGTATTGAAGTTGACGACAAAATATTTATTGTCAACTGCGGTTTAAAAAGACCGGAAGATAAACAGTTTGGTGTGGAATGTATAATTCCTGATTTTACTTATGTTATTGAAAATAAAGACCGAGTATCCGGAGTAATTATTACTCATCTTCACGATGATATGATGGATGCTTTACCATACCTATTAAAACAAATCGATGCGGAAGTATATGCTCCTAATTTGTGTACACTATTAATTAAAGAACGCTTGCATAAGGAAAGAATGGCTAATGTTAAAATTCATACCTTGCCGAGATATGGTGAAGTAAATATTAAAGGTGTTAAGGTAAATACTTTTGGTTTATCGCATGCGGCTCCGGATGCTATCGGTATTGCGATTGCGACCGATAAGGGTAGTGTTGTTGTTGCCGAACAGTATGTTGTGGATTTTGACATGAATGAGAAAGCTTATCAATCTGATATTGCGGAAATTGCCGCAATCGGTAAAAAAGGTGTCTTTATGGCTTTGTTAGAGTCATCTTATGCCGATAAGGAAGGCTTTACCAGCCCTAAACATCGAATAACCAATGCGGTAAAACCGGTATTTGAAGATGCTAAGGGAAGAATATTTGTTACTTTGTACGAGCAAAATTATTTCCGCTTAAGGGAATTAATTTTGTTAGCTAGAGAATATAAAAGAAAAATCTATTTTTATGATGCCAAGATGCGCAATATGATTAAATTGTTTGCTGATAACGGTTATTATAAAGTCGAAGAAAAGTATCAAATTAAACAATTCAGCAATGATATCGAAGATTGTATTATTTTTGTAACCGGTGAGGGATCGCAAGCTTTTGAAAGAATGCATCGCATCGCTATCAATGAAGATTCTGATATTGAACTGAATGAGAACGATACAGTCATTATTGCTTCTCCTGTTGTTTCCGGAACTGAAAAAGAAGCCGGTGATATGGAAAACGAACTTTATAAAGATAATGTTAAAATTGTAAAACTTGATCAAAAACAAGTACTTTCAATGCATCCATCCAGTGAGGATTTGAAAATGTTCTTGTTCTTGTTAAAACCGAAATATTTTTTGCCGGTAATGGGATCATACAGAGACTTTGTCTGTGCGGCCAATTTATCATTATCAGTAGGATTTACTCCGGATAGGATCATTATTTTGGACAATGGGCAAGTTGCTACTTTTAAGGACGGTAAACTGATATCTTGTTCGGAAATGATTGAAAATGTCGGCGATATAATGATTGGAACGCAAGATAACAAGAATATTGCTTCATTTGTATTGAAAGATAGAGAACTTCTTTCTACCGATGGAGTAATTATTGTTGGAATTGCTCTTAATTACCGAACAAAAGAAGTTATCGGTGGACCGGATATTCAATCAAGGGGAGTAATCTATGTTAAGGATTCCGAATATGTTATTAAGAATATCGGGAAAATTACAGTTGATATGATTAAAGAGGCTGTAAAAAACGGTACATATGATAATATGACGGTAAGAAATGATTTGCGTGAAAGAATCAGTCGCTATGTTTTACGTGAGACAGGAAAGCATCCGATGATTTTACCGGCAATTATTGAAATAAACATGAATTAATGCGGGTATAAAAATGAATAAGAAAACAACCAAGAAAAATAACAAAGATGAAATATTAATTCGATATATTTACAGTATAATCTTTTTGATTTTAGGTCTTATTGCCTTTTTGCACAACTATACGGGCTTTTTAGGACAATTATTGTATAATATTACCAAGTATTTGTTTGGGTTATTGTGGCCGGTTGTTTTTATTTTGTTGATAACTGCCGGCGTAATAATGGTTTTACAAAAACATATCGAAAAAAAATATTATATTTCATTAATTTTATTATTAGTTTCCGCAATGATAATATGCGGAATAGTCAATTGGGGAATTGACCTAAAAGACAGAGCGATTATTAACGAATTCTTTTCTGATTCGGCAGCAATTTATAAACAAGAAATAAACAATACTGCCGGCTTGTTTGGTACATTGCTTTACGGGATAATTTATATGGGTATATCCTTTGTCGGTACTCTGATTATTGTCGGAGTATTCATCATTGCTGCTGTGATAATCTGTGTTGATTTTAATAAGATATTCGATAAACAAGCTGATAATAATTTAAAAAGCAATAGTGATGTGCAATTCAAAGAGCCTAAAAACGGTTTTTTAAACTTTGTTAAAAACAAAGTAAGTACCGAGGAAAAGAAAAATAAGCCGAAAAAAGAAACAAAGACAATTGAAACAACTGCCCAAACAGAAGAAAAAGTTGTTGACAAACAAGACGTTGTTAAAAATGATGATATAAAATTGCAAGCCGGTATTTACGATGCTCAAAATTATAACTTGCCGCGATTGACTTTATTGGAAAATAATACAGTCAACAAAAAGAACACTAACATGAAGAATGCCGAAGAGAAGTGGCATATCTTAAAAGAAACATTGGATAGTTTTTCATTACCGTCAAAATTAGATAAATATAATATCGGTCCTTCGGTTACGCAATTTGAAATTGTTCCGTTAGGAAACTTTAATATCAAAAAATATTCAACAATTGCCGAAAATATTAAGATGGGTATGGCAGTAAAAGATGTACGAATTCAAGCTCCGATTCCGGGAAAAAGGGCAGTAGGTATCGAGATACCTAATACGGAAAGAATACCGGTTCGTTTAAAAGGGTTGTTGGAGAATGTTCCGGAAAAGCAACGCAATAATCCATTGATGATGGCTTTAGGGAAGGATTTGAGTGGGAAAGCTGTGTATGCTTCTATTGATAAAATGCCTCATTTATTGATTGCCGGAGCAACCGGAAGCGGTAAATCGGTATGTATCAACAGTATTATTTTGACTTTATTGTTACGCGCCCGTCCCGATGAAGTGAAAATAATTTTAATCGATCCGAAAAAAGTAGAATTTACACCTTATGAAAATATTCCTCATTTGGCTTGTCCGATCATTAACGATACTTCAAAAGCTGCCGATGCACTTAAAAAATTGGTTATGCTTATGGACAGTCGATATGATAAATTTTCGC
This sequence comes from Erysipelotrichia bacterium, assembly GCA_030525245.1. Classification (GTDB taxonomy): domain Bacteria; phylum Bacillota_I; class Bacilli_A; order Erysipelotrichales; family Erysipelotrichaceae; genus UBA1783. Next base: position 20,732 of record JAUNFB010000018.1, on the reverse strand, counting down.
ATCATCAAGCCCGCAATATAGAGGAGTATAACAATAAAAATCCGAATGATAAATTGTACAATATCGTTTGTATTATAGATGAAATGGCTGATTTAATGTTTACTCACGGTAAAGATGTGGAAGGTTATATTCAACGATTGGCATCTATGGCTCGTGCTGCCGGTATCTATTTGATATTGGCAACTCAAAGACCATCAACCGATGTCATCACCGGAATTATAAAAGCAAATATTCCTTCCAGAATTGCTTTTGCGGTTTCTTCTTCATATGATTCCAAAACTATTTTAGATAGTGTCGGCGCTGAAAGTTTATTGGGTTACGGTGATATGCTTTATTCTCCTCGTGATGAGAATGATTTAATAAGAATACAGGGCGTATTTGTGTCTGATGAGGAAGTTAAAAGGATTGTAGATTACTTCGCAAAAAGTAACTATTTACCGCATTATGAAGATGTCTTCATGTTAGATGATGATGAGGAAAGTTCACAACAGGACGGATATGGCAAATGTACCGATCCGTTATATGAAAACATCAAAAAATTTGTTATGAGTCAAGATACAATATCGGTAAGTGGCTTACAGAGAAGATTTTCTTTAGGCTTCCCAAGAGCAGCTAAAATGATCGATGCCTTGCAACAGGATGGAATCATTTCGGCAGCCAATGGCTCAAAGCCGCGCGATGTGCTGGTAAAGAGTGAAGAAAACAGTTAATTATTTACAATCGGCAGATTGTTTGATAAATTATTAGTGAGGAAAAAATATGTATAAAAGAGTTCTATTAAAATTATCAGGAGAAGCTCTCTCGTCGGAAAGCTCAACATTCGACAGTGAATATTTAACCAATTTAGCATTGCAATTGCGTAAAGTACAACAATTAAATGTGCAGATAGCTATTGTTGTCGGAGGTGGCAATATTATGCGTGGTAAATTTGCTTCGCAGATGGGATTGAGCAGAGTGGAAGCTGATAAAATGGGAATGTTGGGAACGGTAATTAATGCTTTAGCCGTGAAGGCTGCTTGTCAAAGCAATGGTATAAAAGCCTATGTTCAAAGTGCTGTGGAAATGGATAGAGTATGTGATTTGGTTGATTATCAAAAAGCAATTGACCATTTAAACGCCGGATATATTGTTATTTACGGTGGCGGTACCGGAAATCCTTACTTTTCTACCGATTCATGTGCGGCATTGAGAGCATGTGAAATTAATTGTGAAGCAATATTAATGGCTAAAAACGGAGTGGATGGTGTTTATAGTGCCGATCCGAAAAAAGATCCGCAAGCTATTAAATATCAACAATTATCTTATATGGAGATGATTGAAAAACAATTACAGGTGATGGATTTAACAGCTGTAAGTATGTGTAAAGAAAATAATATTCAAACTGTTGTCTTTAACGGCAATGAACTAGAGAATATCAGTAAAGTACTGACTGATGAAAAAATCGGAACAGTTATTAAATAAATAGGAGGAAAATTTATGTCACAAGTTGATGATGTTAAAAACAAAATGGAGGCTTCAATCAAGTCTTTTGAAAATGCATTAGGTCAAATTAAAACTAACGGCGCCAATCCGAGCCTGATTGCTAATGTTGTTATTGATTATTACGGAATGGAAACACCAATTAATCAGATTTCCGCTATTTCGGTTATTGAAGGTAAACAATTGTTGATTAAACCTTATGAAGCAAACTTTGTTAAAGAAATCGAAAAAGCAATATTTGCTGCTAATTTAGGCTTAACACCGCAGAATGAAGGAACCCAAATCAGAATTAATGTACCTCCTCTTACTGAAGACAGAAGAAAAGAATATGCCTCTAAGGTCGTTAAGATGGCTGAAGAAGCTAAAATTGCGGTAAGAAATATACGTCGTGAGGGCAATGATCTTATTAAAAAGGATAAGACTATTCCAGAAGATACCGGTAAAGATTTAGTAGAAAAAATTCAAAAGGTTACTGATGAAGCAACTAAAAAGATAGATGAAATTTCTAAAAATAAACAGAAAGAAATTTTGAAAGTTTAATATATGTTAATTCCTAATCACGTAGCTATTATTATGGATGGCAACGGACGTTGGGCTCAAAAAATGGGTAAACCAAGAAGTTACGGACATTATTTCGGAACCGATAATGTCCGTAATATAGCTATTGAAGCTAATCGTTTAGGCGTAAAAGTTTTAACTCTTTATGCTTTTTCAACGGAAAATTGGAAAAGGCCTCAGGAAGAAGTTAATTATTTGATGTCCTTGCCTGCACTTTTTATTGATAAATTTTTGAAAGAATTGATGGAAAAAGATATCCGGATTTCAACAATCGGTGACTTGAGCACTTTACCGGCAAGTACGGTCAAAGTATTACAAAAAGCTATTGATGAGACAAAAGATAATAAGTCAATGACCTTGATATTTGCGATTAATTACGGTGGAAGAGATGATATTGTTCAAGCTGTAAATAAAGTAATTAAAAGCGGTGAAGTAAGAGAAATCAGCGAGAAGGATATAAATGTTAACATCTCTACAGCACAATATCCGGATGTTGATTTTATGATCAGAACAAGTTTAGACTATCGTCTTTCTAATTTTCTTTTATGGCAACTTTCTTATGCCGAATTATATTTTACCGACTGTTACTGGCCGGAATTTGATGCAGAAAGATTTGATTTGGCTATCGAAGAATATGGCAGAAGACAGAGAAGATTCGGAGGCTTAAAATGAAACAAAGAATTATAACTGCGGCATTCCTTATCGCTGTGGTCGTGCCGTTGGTTTATTTTGGTGGTTGGCCATTCAAAATATTAGCTGTATTATTTATTGCGATTGGAGCATATGAGTTATTGCGCCTATACGATGAAAAATGGTCAAAAATTCAAAGATTAATCATTTATATCTTTTTTATAGGCAGTTTGCTTGTCGGATATATCAATGTTGGTTGGCTATTGGTCAGCTGTTGTATATTTATTATCTATCTTTTTTTAGCACTGGTTTGTGATGAAAATATTACTATAGAGCAAATAGGTTTAACATTCATAATTTATTTTATTTTGGAAATCATGGTATTAATTTTGGAATACTTACAATACCAAGATAAAGTATTTTTGATATTGATGTTGGTAGGTACATATTTAACAGATGCATTCGCTTTATTTTGCGGTAAGGCATTCGGCAAGCATAAATTGAATGAGCGCATATCACCTAATAAAACCATTGAGGGGGCAGTCGGAGGCTATATTATTACTTCGATTATCTGTTTAATCATTGGTTTAATCGGAGCAAAAAATGTTTCGTTAGCCATGGTTATAGTCGGTAGTTTCAGTTATACTTTGATCGGACAAATCGGTGATTTAGCATTCAGTGCTATAAAAAGACATTATGGAATAAAAGATTTCGGCAACATTTTTCCCGGACACGGAGGTGTTTTGGATCGTATTGATTCTTTGACTTTCAATTGCCTGTGGACTGTTTGTTTAGTAATATTATTTATATGAGAAAAAAAGTTATTATATTGGGTGCTTCCGGTTCAATCGGAAGTCAAACCATTGATGTTCTTTTACAACATGCGGAATTATTCGAAATTATCGGATTATCGGTAGGGAATAATATAAAGGTGTTAGAACAATTTTTGTCTGAACACTCACTTAAATATGCTTGTGTTAAAAATTATGCGGATTATTTAAAATTGAAGGAGCAATTTACCCATACAAAGTTCTTTTATGGTAATGAA
>JAUNFB010000018.1:0-17007 GCA_030525245.1 Erysipelotrichia bacterium | reverse complement strand
GAGCTATAGAAAATCATTGTGATGTGGCTATTGCGAATAAAGAAACATTAGTTGCTGGCGGTGATATTGTCAACGATTTGGTTGATAAATATAATGTAAACTTAATTCCTGTTGATTCTGAACATTCGGCAATATTCCAAACTATCAATGGCTATGACAAAAAAGATATAAAAAAATTAATAATTACCGCTTCCGGCGGTGCTTTTCGTGATTTAAAGCGGTCGCAATTAAATGATGTTAATTTACAGCAGGCATTGAATCATCCTCAATGGAAGATGGGGGCAAAAATTACTGTTGACAGTGCCACAATGATGAATAAGGGTTTTGAAGTTATAGAGGCTCATCAATTGTTTAGATTACCTTATCAGCAAATAGATGTTTTATTACATCCTCAAAGTATTGTTCATTCATTGACCGAATTTGTAGATCATTCCATTTTAGCACAAATGGGTGTAGCAGATATGCGTATACCGATTCAATATGCCTTAACTTATCCGCATCGGCTGATAAATACATGTGAGAGTTTATCTTTAGCGGAAGTAGGATGTTTGAATTTTCAACAGATGGATTATGAAAGATTTCCTTTGTTGGATTTAGCCTACTGTGTAGGTTATAAAGGTGGAAATATGCCAGCAATACTTAATGGTGCTAATGAAACAGCAGTAAATTTATTTTTAAACAATAAAATTTCTTTTTTGGATATCGAAAGAATTGTCTTTGCTACTGTAGAGGCCGGTAGGCAATATTTTATTGCCCAACCGTCTTTAGAAGATATCTTAAAATCCAATGATTGGGCACAAAATAAAGCCTTAGAATTATCGGAGGTGTAAATGATGACATTTATTTTATTCATTTTAATGATTGGAGTTTTAATTGCCTTTCATGAATTGGGACATATGCTTGTTGCTAAATTGTTTAATGTATATGTAAGAGAGTTTGCAATCGGTTTTGGTCCGAAAATTTTTTCAAAGCAAGGAAAGGAAACTTTGTATTCTTTGCGCCTTATTCCTTTAGGCGGTTATACAGGTATGATTGAATCAGAAGAAGAAAATAATTTGACTGATCAACAGGAAGGGCAGAATGAACAAATTGTTATACCGCGTGAACGAACTTTTTATGGCGTTAATCCTTGGAAAAGAATTTGCATATTGATCGCCGGTCCGTTATTTAATCTTCTTTTGGCTTCGCTGATATTTGTCACTATTTTTGAAGTCAATCCGCAAAAAGTGGTTTATCCGAAGGCTGTTGTAGCTTCTATTATGGAAAATTCACCGGCAATGCAGGCGGGACTTCAAAAAGACGATAAAATCATTATGGTTGAATATTCTAACGGTGACAAGATAAATGTAGATACCACTTATGATTTATTGATTAATAATCAGTTACACAAAGGTGCTTATACAGTGACAGTCATAAGAGACGGACTAGAGAAAGAAATTTCGGTTACTCCGGCTTATGACGAAGAATTAAAAGAATATGTAATTGGGGTGACCTTTGCCGGACAGGCTCAACTTGTTAAGATGAATTTTGGTGAAGCATTTGTTCAGGGAATTAAGAGCACAGGCCAAAGTGTTGCCTTGACTATAAAATCGATTTTAATGTTATTTACCGGCAATGTCGGTTTGGAGAGTGTTTCCGGTACTATCGGAATGTACTCTTACACTCAAGAAGCGATATCCTATGGATTTTTAAGTTACTTATCTCTTGTCGGATCTATCTCTATTTCTTTAGCAGTGATGAATTTGATACCAATACCGGTCTTTGATGGCGGAAGAGTAGTATTGACAATTGTTGAGATGATTATAGGTCATAGAATAAACAAAAAAGTGGAAAATATTATTCTATATATCGGAATGGGCTTAATTTTTGCTTTATTCATTTTGACAACCGTATCAGATCTTACTAAATTATTTAATTGAATATGAATAAGGAAAAATTAAAATATCTTTTATTAAGCGAGAAACATAAACGAACTATATTGGATTTCTTATTTAGTATCAGCGGATTTGTTTTTGTAATTGTTCTTGTTGAAGTAATATTATTGATAGTTACTTATCGACATTTTCTTAATTATATAGTACAAATTTATGGTGTTATTTTAATTATCGATATAATGGCTTTGATTTATATGCTTGACCATGAAAAAGTTAATTTTGAAATAAGAACCACTTGGTCAATAATTATTTTGTTGTTACCTCTATTGGGAAGTGCTATTTATTTTTATATTCACTTTGACTTCTTTAATCGGTCATATAAAAAAAGATATTTTATGATCGAAAATGAATCGCTTGATGCTTTGCCACCAGAAAATGAATGTATAAAAGAAATAGAAAACGATGTTGAATTAAAGCAATTACAACAATACCTGCAACAAACAGGTAATCGCAATGTTTATAAAAATTGTTTGGTTAAATATTATTCATGCGGTGAACAAGTTTTTCCGATTATGTTGGAAGAACTAAAAAAGGCAGAAAAATATATATTTTTAGAATATTTTATTATAGACCGCGGTAAAATGTGGGATGCTATATTAGAAATATTGCTGGATAAAGTCCAAAAAGGCGTTGATGTGCGAATAATTTACGATGGCACATGTGATTTTAAGCGACTTCCATCCGATTATTATCGCAGACTTCAACAATTAGGTCTCAAATGTTATAAGTTTTCACCTTTGTTACCGGTAGTTTCTCCTTATTATAATTTTAGAGATCATCGAAAATTGATGATTATTGATGGGGAAACGGCTTTTACCGGCGGCATTAATTTAGCTGATGAATATATCAATGAATTGGATTTATTCGGCTATTGGAAAGATACAGCTGTGATGATTAAAGGCGGAGCCGTTAAATCTTACACATTGATGTTCTTACAATTATATTCTTTGGTAAGTAATTCTGATGAATTTTCTTTATTAAAAGAAACAAGTCAAAGTTATCCTGACAAGGGATATGTTATACCATATGGTGATGTACCCTTTGATAAGTATTCAACAGGGAAAAATGTTTATTTATATATTCTAAACAATGCTAAAGAATATGTTTATATTATGACTCCCTATTTTATAGTTGACAGTGAAATATTAAATGCGATTTATAATGCCGGATTAAGAGGTGTCGATGTACGTTTGATATTACCGCATATTCCCGATAAGGTTGTGGTCAATGAGATTGCTAAAAGTCGTTACAATGATTTGTTGGCCAATAAAGTAAAAATATACGAATATGAAAAAGGATTTGTTCACGCTAAACAGGTAATCAGTGATGATCGAAAAGCAATTGTCGGAACAATAAATTTTGATTATCGCAGTTTATATCATCATTACGAAGACGGATTATTGATGTTTGATTGTCCGGTAATTAAAGATATCAAAGAAGATTTCATGAAAACTTTCACAGAGTGCATTCAAATTGATAATAATATTAAATTAAATAGATTCAGACAATTTATTGCTAAACTGATGAAGCCGTTTGAACCACTATTATAAAATTAAAGGCACTGTTTAATAGACAGCGCCTTTTTAAGGGAAATTTAATAGTTTGTTTTATTTTCCGTTCCGTTGATTAATCGAACGATATTATCTTTATGGCGGTAACAAACGAAAACAAATAATAGCAGCAATACAGCAGCTTTATTGTAATCTTTAAAGAAAATAAATGTTGATAAAGCGGAAGTTAGCACAGCCATTAAGGAAGCTAAGGAAACATATTTAGTTGTCTTACTGATGATTAACCAAATTATGCCCGGAACTAAGAAGGACAAGAAGAAAGCTTTAATGGAACCTAAAGATAATGCCAACATTATTCCGAAAGCAGTGGCTACCGCTTTGCCACCTTTAAAGCCGGCAAAAATTGGGTAACAATGACCTATTGCCACAAATATGACTGTATATAATGCGGCATCATAGGAAATTTTACTTTCGATCATAAACATAATAAATCCTTTGAAACCATCCAATAATCCGACAATAATTGCCGCCTTTTTTCCTAAGGTTCTGCCGACATTGGTCGCTCCCAAATTTCCCGATCCATATTGACGAACATCAGTTTGATAAAATAATTTCCCGATAACTAAGGCCCAAGGAACAGATCCAACTAGATAGTTTAACAGGGCAAACAATAAATATCTCATCTAAAATCACCGGCTCTATTATATAATAAATTTTCTTTTTTATGTTATAATTATTAACGAATTGAGGTGTTTTTATAGTGGTTGAAAAGGCAAAAAAATACAATGAAAATAGTATTCAAATATTAAAGGGTTTAGAAGCCGTGCGTAAAAGACCGGGAATGTATATAGGTTCAACAGATCATTATGGTTTGCATCATTTGGTTTGGGAAATATTGGATAATGCGATTGATGAAGCACTAAACGGATATGGAAAATGTATCAGAGTGACCATAGAAAAAAACAATGTTATATGTGTAGAAGATGAGGGACGCGGTATGCCTACGGGAATACACGAGAGCGGTGTATCCACATTGCAGGTTATTTTTACCGAGTTACATGCCGGAGGAAAGTTTTCTAATGAAAATGGTTATAAAGTAGCCGGTGGATTGCACGGTGTCGGTGCTTCGGTTGTTAATGCCCTAAGTTCGTGGTTGGAAGTTACAACAAATTATAATGGCAAGATTTATCGAATGACTTTTGAGGATGGTGGTTCTAAGATCGGAAAACTGCAGGTTTTGGGTTCGACCAATAAAACAGGTTCAAAAGTTCGTTTTTTAGCCGATAAAAAGATATTTAAACAGATTGATTACAATTACGGTACCATTGTGGAAAGACTCAGAGAAAGTGCCTTTTTGATGGATGGCTTAAAGATTATACTTACCGATGAGAGAACCGGCAGCAAGGAAGAATTTTGTTACGAACATGGTTTAGAAGCATTTGTAAATTATCTTCACGAAGGAAAAAATACGATTTTCCCGATTGTTGTTTTTAAAGGAGGAAATGATAAAATCAGCGTTGATTGTGCCTTTCAATATATTGATGGCTATGAAGAAAACACTTATTCTTTTGTCAATCATGTACGTACGATAAACGGTGGTACTCATGAAGTCGGCTTAAAGAGTGCGTTTACCAAGTGCTTTAACGATTATGCTCGAACATACGGCTTTATTAAAGAAAAAGAAAAGAATTTAAGCGGTGATGATATCCGAGAAGGGTTGACCGCTGTTATTTCCTGCAATATATCAGAGGATCTGTTGCAGTTTGAAGGTCAGACCAAAGGAAAATTAGGTACACCGGAAGCCAGAGTAGTTGTAGAGAATTTAGTATCCGAAAAATTAGCTTATTATTTGGAAGAGAACAAAGAGTTAGCCAATTTTTTGGTTAGGAAAATGATTAAAGCCGCTCAGGTAAGGGAAGCCGCTCGTAAAGCGAGAGAAGAAGCTCGTAAGGGCAAGAAGAAAAATAAAGATGAAAAGGCCTTAAGCGGTAAGTTAACGGTTGCTCAGTCTAAAGATGCTTCTAAAAAAGAATTGTTTTTAGTTGAGGGAGATTCAGCCGGCGGTTCGGCAAAACAAGGTCGTGATTCTTATTATCAAGCTATTTTACCTTTAAGAGGTAAGGTGCTGAACACGGAAAAAGCAACGATGAATGAAATAATGCAAAATGTTGAATTGTATACTTTGATTCATACTATCGGTGCCGGTGTAGGTGATAATTTTGATGTTGAAGAAAGTAACTACAATAAAATTATCATCATGACAGATGCTGATACGGATGGTTCACATATTCAAGTTTTGCTTTTGACTTTCTTTTATCGCTACATGCGTCCTTTGATTGATGCCGGTAAAGTTTATGTGGCTCTACCTCCTTTATATAAGGTAACTAAAGGAAAAACGGTTAAATATTGTTATAATGATGAACAATTACAGCAGGCTCGTGAGGAATTGGGAAAAGCTGAAATACAACGTTATAAAGGACTTGGTGAAATGAATGCTGATCAATTGTGGGAAACGACAATGGATCCGGCAACCAGAACATTAATTCAAGTAAAAATTGATGATAATTTGGCAACCGATAAGAAATTTAATATTCTTATGGGTGATGATTCAAATATTCGTCGTGACTGGATTGAAGACAATATTGTCTTTACTTTGGAAGATGGTTATGTATTGGAGGATAAGTAATGAAAAAAGAAAAAACAGTCAATGAAAATATTATTGCTTCTCCGCTAAACGATCTGATTTCTGAGCGTTATGGTGAGTATGCTAAGTATATTATTCAGGAAAGATCAATCCCTGATGCCCGGGATGGATTAAAACCGGTTCAAAGACGTATACTGTATGCAATGTATAAGGATGGCAATACTAACGATAAACCTTATCGTAAAAGTGCCAAAACGGTTGGTTTGGTTATCGGTAATTATCATCCCCATGGCGACAGCTCGGTATACGATGCGATGGTCAGATTATCTCAGCCATGGAAAATTAATTATCCATTAATTCAAATGCATGGGAATAACGGATCTGTCGATGATGATCCGGCAGCTGCAATGCGTTATACCGAAGCGAGGTTAGCAGCTATTTCTGATGAACTTTTAAAGGATATTGATAAAAATACGGTAAGCTGGACACCAAATTTTGATGATACAGAAAATGAACCAACAGTTTTACCCGCAAAATTTCCCAACTTATTGGTTAATGGTTGCGAAGGAGTAGCAACCGGCTATGCTACCAACATACCTCCGCATAATTTGAGTGAAATAATTGATGGTACGATTTATCGAATTGAAAATGAAAATTGTTCTTTGGAAGAATTAATGCAATTTATTAAAGGTCCGGATTTTCCAACCAAAGCCGTTATTCAAGGCATTCAAGGTATTAAAAAGGCTTTTACTACCGGTAAAGGAAGTATTGTTATTCGCAGTAAAACAACAATTGAAACCGAAAAAAACGGTATAAAACATATAATTGTTACCGAAATACCTTATGGAGTAATTAAAAGCAATATTGTCAAAAAAATCGATGACATTCGTTTTAATAAAAGTATTGATGGAATAATGGATGTTCGTGACGCATCGGATCGTAACGGATTGAAAATCATTATTGATATTAGCAAAGATGCCGATGCAAACAATATTTTAAATTATTTATTGAAAAAAACCGAATTGATGATTACTTTCAATTATAATATGGTTGCTATTGTGAATAACCGACCGGTGTATTTAGGCTTAAGAGAAGCCTTAGATGCTTATATCGATTACTATAGAGATTTTGTTTTGAAAAGGACAAAATTTGAATTCGAAAAGAAAGAAAATCGCTGTCACATCTTGGAAGGTTTAATTAAAGCAGTTTCGGTTTTGGATGAAGTAATTAATATTATTCGTAACAGTACTAATAAGGAAAATGCCAAAAAGAATTTAATTGATCGTTTTGCTTTTACAGAACAGCAAGCAGAAGCTATCGTTATTTTACGTCTATATCGTTTAACCAATACAGATGTAATGGAATTACGGGACGAATATCGTCAACTTGTCGAACAATTAAGGGAGTTGAAGCAGATTATGGATGATCCGGCAACTCTCAATCGTCTGCTAATCAAAGAATTAAAGGAAGTAAAACAAAATTATGGCATTGAAAGGCAATCCGTAATTGAGGATGAAATAGAGGACATCCAAATTGATAAAGTCAGGATGATAGCTAATGAAAGAGTAGTGATCACTTTATCTCGTGACGGTTATATAAAGAGAGTTCCTTTACGTTCTTTTAATTCAAGTGAGGGTACAATAACGGGATTAAAGGATGGCGACAATTTAGTCGGTTATCATCAAGTAGATACGGTTGATACACTTATCGCCTTTACTGAAAGTGGAGAATATGTTTGCTTGCCGATATATTTGATTGAAGAAAATAAATGGAAAGATATCGGAGTGCATATATCCAAATATGTTAAGGTTAACAACTCGGAAAAATTCATTAATGCTTATGTAGTTAAAGATTTTAATACATATTGTTGGTTTATTACTCTTTCTCGCAATGGCATGATTAAAAAGACAGTGGTAAAAGATTGGCAATTGCAGAGGACAAGTAAGAGCTCTGTAGCCATGAACATTTCTAAAGATGATAAGATGGTTTCGGCTCTTTTAGCTTATGACAATGATGAAGTTATGATCGTAACCAAAAACGGCTATAATTGCCGCTATTCGATTAATGAAATTCCAAATGTATCGACTAAAGCTAAGGGAGTTAAAGCTGTTAAATTGGTTGGAGATGATGAAACGACCTCAATGGCAATTATCAATCAGACTAAGTCGGAAGCGATTTATATTACCGAAAAAGGCAATTATAAGCGCATCAAAATCAACGATATTCCGGTAACAACCAGAGCTACAAAGGGTTTTGCGATTGCGAAAAAGAACAAAACTAATCCGTTCAATGTTATTTTGTGTCTAACCGCCAATTTGAATGATGATTTACAATTGATTTACGACAATAAGATGTTGAATCTTAAAGCAAAAGAAATTAATCTGTTAAGTGTTGATGCTCGCTTTTCAATTGCAACTATTGGGGTTAATTGGTATCATTATAATGAACTTCAAGAAGTAAAGATTATTGATATTCCGGAAAAACAAGAAAAAGATTTTGAAGAAATGACTTTGGAGGTATAATTATGCGCCGATTTATGAAAATAATCCAAATGGTGCTATTGTATGTATTTATTGCTGCATCTGTATTTGGGTTGATCAGTTATTTTAAACATATTAAATTATTGGCAGATATTCAATACCAACTTTATATCGGAGCAATTTGTTTGATATTGGCTATTGTTGATTTAATTGTTATTTACAGTCAGGAAAAAAATGAAGTAAATCTCGAACAAGCAGTTCAAATCGAGGAGAATAATGACGAAAATATTACCGAAGACGAAAAGATGATCTATCAACTTGATGAGGATAATTTGCCTGAGGAAAATGAAATAACCGAAGAGGAGGTTATTGAAGAGCAAATGGAAGAAACTTCTCCGAATCTTCCGAAGGAAAAACCGGTTTTACAAGCTGTGCAGCCTCAACAAATAAGCACAAAAGAAAATATAGAAGATAATGAAATTGTTGCCGAAGAAAAACCGGTTAAAATAAATGCCGATTTAACAGAAACACAAATCATGTATATCAATCAATCTGACAATTCTTATATCAATGATCAGGGTTTACCGCAATTAATAGTAACAAAAGAACTGTCTAAAGATAAAATTGCTTCATACGAACAAATTTATAGGCAACAAAAAGAGCTAGATGCAGAAACACAAAAACAATTGGATGAAGAAGAAAAAATGTATCTGCAACAAGAAAAATATGAAAATATAATTCATGTTTTAACAATTATCATCGTTTTATTGGTTTTGGCTAATATTGTGATGGGAGCATATTGTTTATATTTGAGGATGTTTTAATGGAAAAAAAGTGTATAGGGTGCGGAGCAACTTTACAAAGCAATGATCCGCAGATCATCGGTTATGTTATAAATACCGATATGGATTATTGTCAGAGATGTTTCAAGATGATCCATTATGATCAGCACAAGGAAAATGACTTTAAACCGGATAATGAATTGATAATCGAAAAATTAGAGAAACTTAACGGCACGCACGTTTGGATTATTGATATCTTTGATTTAGACAGTTCATTAAATTCTGTATTAAAAGATTTTTATCAAAAGCATAGTTGTAATATTGTTATCAATAAGTGTGATTTGTTGCCTAAAACGATCAATTACGAAAAAATTGCTAAGTATGTTTTAAAAAGATTACATGATTTGAATATTCAAACTGAAATGATTATAACTCGCGGAGTGAATAATGATTTTAGGGACAATTTTAATCAATACATTTTCAAAAATGAGAATTTAATTATTACCGGTTTAGCCAATGTTGGAAAGAGTACTGTCATCAATGAACTGTTTGGAAAAAATATTTTGACTACCAACCGTTATCCGGCTACGACAGTGGAAATGAATGAGATTAAGATCAATGATAACAGTATTACTGATACAGTCGGAATCATTTGTGCATATTCTATCCAATTCTATTTAGACAGCAAACAATTAAAAACGGTTATTCCGCAAAACAGAATCAAACCAACAGTGTATCAAATAAACAGCAATCAGTCATTATTTATCGGCGGACTGTTAAGGTTGGATATCTTGACTCAAAGAAAATGCACAATAGTTTTGTATTTCTCCGATTTGCTTGCAGTTCATCGTACCAAGCAACAGAATGCCCACAATTTGTGGTCAAAACATTATGGAAAAGATCTGTTGCCGATAATAAAAAAATGTTCTCTCTCCGAAATGAAAAAAATACATTTTGTTCATAATGGCAAAAAGGATTATTTTATTTCCGGATTGGGATTTATTACAGTGGTTGCCGATAAAGCGGCTTTGGATTTTTATATTTATGAACCGATTATGATAAAAGAAAGAGAGGCAATGATTTAATGCTTACGAAAACTCAAAAAAAATATCTTAAATCAATGACGAATACTTTAAAACCTATAGTATTAGTTGGGAAAAACGGTATTACTTCAACAGTTATCGATTCCGTTGACGAAGCTTTGACAGCTAACGAATTAGTTAAAATTTCTCTATCCGAGAATTGTCCGCAGACTGCTGATGAAGCTGCGATTGAATTAGCCAGTGAAACAGGCAGTGAAATAGTTTATCAGATAGGTCGTAAGATCACTTTATATAGACGAAATTTAAAGAAAAATATTATTAATTTGCCAAGATGAACGGTTTATTTACAGGGGATTTTGATCCGATAACCATAGCGGACATTCAACTTGCCAGAAAAGTTAAAAAAGAGCAAAATTTAGAATATATCTATTTTTACTTACATAAAGAAGGTCAAACAGATTATGCTTGTCGCTTAGAAATGTTAAAGAGGATGATTAAACCTTATCGCAAGTTTAAAATATTAGAAAAAACAATCCAAAAAAATGCTTGTGTTGTTATCGAAGAAAACAAACAGCTTCAAAAGGAAGTTCGTCAAGGAAATTTTCAATATATTCCAAAATATATTCGCTCTTATATTATGGAAAAAGGTCTGTATTGCCGAACTATAATTCATGCTCAACTAAAAGAAAAGCGCTATTTACATTCTTTATCGGTTGCTGAGTTGTCTAAAAGGATAGCTGAAACAAATCATATGGATAAGCAGAAGGCATATCTTATCGGAATATATCACGATATTGCGAAAAATTTGTCTTCGAAAGAGAACAGAATTTATATATCTATAGATGATCCCTACGAAAAGGAATATCCTGAGGCTGTATGGCATCAATATATAGGATATTATTTGTTGAAACATTATTACTGCTTAAGAGATAAGGATATGTTAAAAGCAATCAGGCATCACTGCTTAGGAGATGATGATTCGCCATACAGTCAGCTGATTTTTGTGGCTGATAAACTTGATCCTTCAAGGGGATATGATTCATCCAAAGAAATCGAATTGACCTTACATAATTTGAAAAACGGATTTGCGACAGTTAAGTTGCAGAATGAGAATTATTTAAAGAAAGAAGGAGTAAAATAATGATTGCGGTAATTGTAGCTTTAGATAATGAAAGAGATGCTATTGTTCAACTGCTAGAAAATAAAGAAGAAATTGTCGGTAAAACAGGCAGATATACCAAAGGATATATCGGCAATAAAGAATTATTGATTGCGATGTGCGGGGTAGGCAAAGTTGCCGCAGCTATAAGTGTTTGTGAATTGTTGGAAAATTATCCGATAGAATTAGTAATCAATTTAGGAACAGCAGGTGGTTTAAAGGAGCAAGAAGAGATTGGGGATGTATTAATAGCCGATAAGTTAACTTATTATGATTGGGATATTTCCGGCTGTGATGGCATAGAACCGTCTTTCGATACTAATGATTATGTTTTTGAAACAGATAAAAAGCTGATAGAAAAAGCTCGAAATATTTTAGATGATACAGATCATCAAGTATTTATCGCTCCGATTGTATCCGGTGACTGCTTTGTCTCTTCAAATGAAAAGGTTGAATATATTCAAAAGCATTTTCCTCAGGCATATGGTTGTGAGATGGAAGCAACTTCGGTAGCTCACGCTTGCAGCAGATATAATGTACCTTTTTTGATTATTCGCTCTTTCTCTGATATCGTAATAAAAGAGAATAATGGTATGGATTATGCTACTTATAAGTATTTGGCCAGCCGCCGAGCAGCCGAATTCATGAAAAAATATTGTCAACAATAAGGAGAAATTTATGAAACTTAAAGATGTGAAAGAATTGATTGAACAATATGACAGTATTGTCATCTATCGTCACATTCATCCTGATTACGATGCTTTTGGGTCGCAATTGGGAATGAAATATTTATTGCAGGAGAATTATCCGCAAAAAAAGATATATACCTACGGAAAGGAAATGATCGATAACCCGGATTTTTTGGAGCCAATGGACAATCCGAATTTGAACATCATAAGAAACTCTTTAACCATATCTTTAGATACATCAACAAGCAATCGCAGTGATGATGACAGCTATAAAGAAGGTAAATGCAGTCTTAAGATCGATCATCATTTAAAAAGCGAACATTGTACCACTTATGAATATGTCAAACCGCATGCTTGCAGTGCGTCATATTTGGTAGCAAAATTAGCGATAAATTCTAAGTGGAAAATAAGCGCTAAAGCCGCCGGTTATCTATATGCCGGTATTTGTTCGGATACGGTTGGTTTAACGGTTGATTCCGTCGATAAAGACACATTTTTGGTAATTGCTAAATTGATGAGCAGTAATTTCGACTTGGCAAGAGTTAATCGTTATATCCGTGATGAGACTGTTGATAAATTTAAAGCCGGCAATTATTTCGGCTCTAAGGCGATCTTTGTTGAGGATGTGGCTTATATTGTTGCGACAATGGAAGAGCGAGAAAAATTGCATGTTTCTTTATCCGAGGCAAAAGATTATGTCGATCAATTGTCTAAAATCAGAGGGGTAAATAAATATGCCGTATTTTCGCAAGATGATAAAGACAAATATTCGGTAAGTTTGCGCAGTCACGGTCCCTCAATTGTAGAAATAGCTCGTAAATACGGCGGTGGCGGTCACAAGCTTGCCAGCGGTATTCCTTCAGTAAGTGAAAAACAGATTAAAGAAATTATTCAAATGTTAATTAATAAAAAGGATTAAAATGACTACAACAATTTATAATCGGAGTTGTTATTCTCTTTTGGAAAGTGTTACCGAGATTGATGACTTAATAAATTATGCTTTAAAAAACGAGTTTACTTCTTTGGGAATTTGCGAAAAAAATAATTTTTTTTCCGCAATGGTTTTTTATACGGCTTGTAAGAATAATAATATTAATCCTATCATCGGATATGAAAGTTCTGTTGTTATAAATGACAAATTTTTTCCGATTCTTTTTTATCCCAAAAATAATTCCGGTTATATTGAACTAAATAAAACAGTTTATCAAAAAAAACAATTTACATTGCAGGAAGTATATGATTTTTCAGAAGACATCTTAATCGTTATTACCGCAAATTTAATGCAGAATCTGCAGGAAGATGTTATTAATAATTTACCTGATAATTTTTATTTGGCTGTTGCTCCTGAAAATAATATAACCAACAAAAAATATAATGAGAAAATAACAAATTATCTGCATCAATATCCGCAGAAATTCTTAGCATTGGATTTGACTTTATATCCGACAAAAGAAGACTTTGTGGCTTATAAGTGTGCTCTAGCAATCAATAAAGCAACAGATATCCATAATACGGATTTATTTTTTCAATCGCAAGCCGAGTTAAAAGACAGAGAAGTCTTAGAAAAATTATTTGATACTCAGTATCTTCTTAATAACGATTCTTTCTGTCAACAAATATGCTTAAAAATTGATGAATTGTACAGCGGTTTACCGGCATATCCACTTAAGGATAAATGTGTTAATTCACAAACATATCTGTATAATTTATGCTTTGTCGGGTTAAAAAAGAGATTAAATGATCAATATAAACCGGAATATTACCAACGATTAAAATATGAGTTGGATATTATTTTCAAAATGAATTTTGAAGATTATTTTTTGATTATCTATGACTTGATTTTGTATTCGGTAAAAAATAATATTTTAGTCGGTCCTGGAAGGGGAAGTGCAGTCGGATGTTTGGTTGCTTACTGTTTGGGAATTACGCAAATAGATCCTTTAAAAAATAATTTGTATTTTGAAAGATTTTTAAACCCGGAAAGAATTTCTCTGCCGGATATTGATATTGATTTTCCCGATAACAAACGAGAAGAAGTTATAAAATATGTCATAAATAAATATGGTGCGGATAAAGTAGCTCATATTATTACCTTCAATTGTTTTAAAGTCAAGGCTGCTCTAAAAGAAGCATCTAAGGCTTTGAATTTGAAAGAAAGCAATTTGAATCTATTGCTTAAATGTGTTAATGAACGAGAAAAATTGTCTCTTATCGAACTATATCAAAAAAATAATCGTTTTAAGAAAACTGTTGAGGCTACCACAGATAACCGCTTGCTTTTTCAAGTAGCCAGTAAATTGGAAAATTTACCGCGTTATGTTTCTTTGCATGCCGCCGGTATAATTATCAGTAAAAAACCGCTAAACGATATTGTTCCATTAATTAAAGTAAGCGAGAATAATGCTGTCGGTTACACAATGGAATATTTGGAAAAATTAGGCTTGATAAAAATCGACTTTTTAGCTTTACGGAATTTGAGTATTATACAGCAGATTAAAGATAATATTCCTGAAAAGATAGATATTTATAAATTGGATTTAACGGATCAAAGTACATATAAACTTCTTCAAGAAGGTAAGAGTTTGGGAATTTTCCAATTAGAATCTGAAGGGATGATTAAATTATTAAAAGCAGTACAACCGCAAAATTTTTCCGATTTGGCAACTTTAATTGCCTTGTATCGTCCCGGACCTTTAGATAATATTAATCAATTTTTGTTTAATCGTCGACAAAAAGAAATTAAATATATTCATGCTGATCTAAAGCCAATACTACAAGAAACAGCGGGAATTATTGTTTATCAAGAACAAATTATGGCTATTTCGCGTAAATTTGCCGGTTTTAGTTTGGCTAAGGCTGATATATTGCGGAAATCTATTTCTAAGAAAAATGTTACATTATTGCAGGGATTAAAGAGCGAATTTATAAACGGGTGTTTAAATAATGGTTATAATAGAGAGACAACTGAAAAAATTTATCAATTGATTGAAAAGTTCGCTTCTTATGGTTTTAACAAGTCCCACAGTTACGCTTATGGCTTTGTTGCCTATATTATGACTTACTTGAAAGCTCACTATCCACGCCAATTCTATTGTGCTAGTTTAAACAATATCAGCGGTAATATTGCTGAAATGACAGCATTTATCAATGAAGCTAGACAATACGGATTGAGATTTCAAAAAGCGAATATCAATCTTTCTCAAATGGGCTTTATAAGCAAAGATAATATTGTTTATTTTGGTTTTGAAGCTATTAAAGGGCTTAGTAAAAATACTGCAGAGAAAATAATCTCAGAAAGAAGCAAACAAGGAGTCTATCAGGATTATTATCAAGCAATCAGGCGTTTATCTTCAATTGATATAAGCATTAAAGAAATAAGTATTTTGATTTCAGCTGGCTGTTGCGATTGTTTCAAATTAAGTCGTAAAACGATGTTAAATAATCTTTTGGAAACAGTGCGTTATTGCCAATTGATCAGAAAAGTTGACGGAAGTTACGATGAGTCTTTAGCCGCCAAACCTTTGTTAGAACATTACAATGATAATAAGATGCAGAACATGCAAGATGAAGTTAAATACTATGGTGTTTATTTTGAAAATTCTCCTTTGAGTACGGCTCGTAAAAAATACAGAAATTGTATTGTATCAACAACCGATGTCAAGATAAATCAAATATGTCATTTTGTTTTAAAAATTAGTAATATTCGGACGATAAAAACTAAAAACGGAAAAACTATGGCTTTTGCTGATGCAACAGATGAATGTGGAGCGGTAAAATTGACTTTGATGCCTAATCAATATAGTTTTTATGCATCAAAATTAAAAAAAGATGCAATAATATATATTGAAGCCAAGAAGAATTATTACGGTGATTACACCGTTAATAAATTAGAAGTAGTGGAGGTTTGAGCATGAGTACACTGTTGGTAGTTGATGATGAAGTAATGATCAGAGAAGTAATCAAGGAATACGGTAATTTATATAATTATCGGGTATTACAGGCTCAAGATGGCTTAGAAGCATTGGAAATATTACAAAAAAATGAAGTGGATTGTGTAATTTTGGATATAATGCTACCGGATATGGATGGTTTCATGACTTGTAAAAAAATAAAGGAAACTGCCGATATTCCGGTAATAATGTTATCGGCAAGAGTTAGTGAGGAAGATAAACTCTTAGGCTTTGATTTAGGTATTGACGATTATGTAGAAAAACCATTTTCTCCTAAGGTATTAATGGCTAGAGTAAAAGTGGTAATTGATCGCAATTTGAACAATTCAGCAGTTGCCGATACTATTAGAGAAGAAGGGATTGAAATTGACAATATTGGTCATTCTTTGAAAATAGATGGTCAAGAAGTTCATGTTACTAACAAGGAATTTGAGCTGTTATTGTATTTTTTAAAGAATCCTAATATTGCTATTTCACGGGATACGCTGTTAGAAAAGATTTGGGGAAATGATTTTTATGGTTTCGATAGGACCATCGATACTCATATTAAAATGCTGAGAAAAAATTTAGGAAAATACGGAGATAAAATAGTTACGGTTCGAGGAGTGGGGTATAAATTTGAAAAATAAATTTTTTAATTCACTGAAATTCAGAAGTTGGTCTTATTTTGTTTTATTTGCACTCAGTATTTTATTGCTTTTGGAATTTTTTCAAATAATTCTTTTTGAACCTTTTTATTTAAATACTATAAAAAAAGAAGTAAAAACCTAAACTAAAAGCATATCGGAGATCTATTTCCTACCTTCCGATGATGA
>JAUNFB010000017.1:10266-28822 GCA_030525245.1 Erysipelotrichia bacterium | reverse complement strand
GACACTTCATCATCTTTAGAAACTACCGCAAATTTTTTCATCAATCATTCTCCTATTAATTTATTTTACCATAATTTCAATTATAAAAAACTATTAAATACCCGATGGTTTTCGTATATAATTTATATATGCGTTATTATATTGCTGATTTACATTTTTACCATATTAATTTATTGACGAAGATGGATTGTCGTGATTTTAGCAGTGTCGAAGAAATGAATGACTGTATAATCGAACAATGGAACAAAAAAATTAAAAAGAATGATGAAGTTGTGATCTTGGGCGATTTATCTTATGGTAACGGAGAACAAACCAATGCCATTCTGCGACAACTCAACGGCAGATTATTCCTAATCAAAGGCAATCATGACGATCGTTTTCTTAAAGACAAACAATTTGATTCTTCCCGTTTTATTTGGATCAAAGACTATGCCGAATTAAACGACAATGGGCGTAAAGTTGTTTTATGTCATTATCCGATCTGTTGTTATAACGGTCAATACCGCACAGATGATAAAGGCAACGGTAAAACATATATGCTATATGGTCATGTCCATAACAGCCGCGATCAACAATTAATTGAACAATTTATACATATTACCCGTAATACCCGTATTAATCCCAATGATGATCATGATTTAAGAACCATACCTTGTCAAATGATCAACTGTTTTTGCATGTTCAGTAACTATCAACCTTTAACCTTAGATGAATGGATCGAACAACAAATATAGTTCATTCATATTTTTAAATCCGATCGTTTGAAAGCGTTGACATTACATCAACGCTTTGTTATTGTAATGTTAACAACAAGATAACAATTATCTATAATTATAAAATGTTATCTGTCACTGATATGAAATAAAGAACAGGATAACATTTACGCATAATAACAAAATGCTACCTGTCACTGAAAGGATTAAAGAATATGAAAAAAATTATTACTGTCATCTTGGCATTTTTACTCTTTTCTACCAATGTTTGTGCCGATGTTGTAAAAAAAGATGATTTTGAAATTACTCGCTTGATGGATTCAATATGTAATGCGATCATCCATTATAATATATACGATCCCTCAAGTGAGTACACTATCGGATCTAATGTTAAAATATATGATGTTCAAGACAATGACCAAATAAGTGAAAGAGCTAATTGTTACTTTCATCCGATTTATAAAGATAATGAAGTTATTTTAACAATTTATATCTATGGGAATTCGGCAAAAATTTCCACTATCGGAGTTGACATACTAAACAAAATAGATAAATCAAAAAATTTCGCAATAATTTCCGATAGGTCAGCGGCATTTATTTTATCTGATTCTCAGGCAGAATTAATTGAAACCGACAATACAGAAGATGTTCATTTAAACAATGCTGTTATTAATTATTCCGATAATATCATATCGCATGAACAACATTACGAGAATAGCATAACAATACCTAACAGTTATTTTCAAAAGAATATGTTAAATGCCCAAAGTATAATAAGCGATTATCCTTAGTTGCTCAAAATCCATATCCGAACGGTTGCTGGGCTGCGTGCATCGCTTCGGTTTGTAACTACTACAAGGGTTTATCTTATACAGCTAAAAATGTCGTTCAAACTTGTGTCGGAAATATTGAAGCTGATGATGTTAAAGGCGAAGGAATACCAAGAATCAAATATTTTTTAAATGACATATATAGAATTGTTACCGTTGAAGAAAACCAACTGACAATTCTCGATAATTACAAAACTAATCTTAATAATAAAAAAGTCTACATCGTTGCGTGGTCTTTGCCGAATAATCCTAACGGTCATGTTACTGTACTTTATGGTTATTCCGAAAGAAATAATAATACAAGCGATTTTTATTTTATGGACCCTCAGGCATATAGTACCGTTTCATCAGGGGCAACTAAATATATAATTACTCAAATAGGTTCCTCATTCCCAACGAACAATAAAATATTTGGACTTGGAAAATCATATTATTTCGCAAGCTGTCTATGTTACTCTTATAGATATTAATAAGGAGAAATTATGATATTATGAAAAAATTGCTTTTGGTTATTTTTATAGTATTAACATCATGTAACTTGTCCGGTTGTAAAGATAAGGCTGTTCATGAATCGATTTACGGTGAACTTCCGACTTTTAATTTGACCGAAGAAGAATTTGAAGAGAACATGTTCGAATATGCAACTACGATTTCGCAGATGACGATATCAAAATTACACTGGCGATTTAGATATGATGAAATAGTTATCGGCGAAAGAATTCCTACTTACGGTTATGAAAACGGCGAATTAATCGAATTACAAAGTCCTTATTACTTTCCTGTTTTTTTAGATGGTATGCCGATTCAATTTGTTGAAGTCTATAACGGAGTGAATTCTCCATATGTTCCGATATATTTCGGTGGCAATATAAATACTAACTTCTCTTCAGTCGATAATAATCACTTTTTTTGGCGAACTGATGATTATTTTTTCGAGCGAGACAATAAGGAAAGCGCAGATTTAATTAACGGTATGTTTTTAGTAATGAGCGATCAAGGAAGTGTGTATGTCAGCAAGAATTACATTATAGAACGCTATTCAATGATTGACATTGAGGAAGAAAAATTAAAAACAATCCGAGAAAATATGTCGGAATATAAAACTTATCCGTTAAATCGCGAATATAAAACAAATGATGAAGTACATATCATCGAAAATATTACTTCCGATGATTTAATTGCGAATAATAAAGAATATTTATTAAGCGAATTTAAAAGGATCGCTCCAAATCAAGGAATAAACTATAAAACCATAAAAGTAGGTGAACCTTTCAAGTCTTATCTCTGCATCACCAATATCGATTTAAGTACAAGTTTTATTCAAGATGCCGACTACGGTTTGATATATCCGATATTTGTTGACGGTAAATATTATTGTGATGCTGTTGTTTGTTAT
Source organism: Erysipelotrichia bacterium (assembly GCA_030525245.1). Taxonomy (GTDB): domain Bacteria; phylum Bacillota_I; class Bacilli_A; order Erysipelotrichales; family Erysipelotrichaceae; genus UBA1783. The sequence goes on along the minus strand of JAUNFB010000017.1, from coordinate 25,883 downwards.
TTTGGTGATGAAATGACCGAGGCAAGTGAGGATAAAAGATCTGTATTTTATTATGTCAGCGGCATAACAGATGAAGAATACAATCAGTTTAAATCTCAAAATGAATATGTCCTTTTCCACGACTATACCTATTATTCCAGAGGGATACTCAGTAAAAAAGGGATCATAACAACCGGTGCCGGTTACTATGATGAAAAAGTCATAACAAAATTACAAGAAGTGCTGAATTAATATAAAGTGTGTGCCTACACACTTTTTAAATATTTATCAATATTGTCGTATAATTTACACAACCAATATTTAATTATTTGGTAAAATTAATCTATAGTTACTCTAAACTATAAATCATAAATTAATTATTACTTAAAAAGGAGCTTATATGAATATCGAACAAATACTGAAAGATAATACTTTAGTAATCTGTCCCAACAGTCAAAAAGAAAGAATACTGAATTATCTGAGTGAAAATAAACTAATCTTCAACATTAAGCTGATGACTAAAGAAGAATATAAAAAGAATTACCTTTTTGATTATGACGAAAGGGCTGTTTACTATCTTTATTCTGTCAAACATGTGTTGCCGGCAAATGCGAAAGAAATATTGGATAATCTATACTATATTGATGAGAACAAACAATATAAAAGCGAAAAACTGAATTATTTGGTCGAAACAAAAAAAGAATTAATAGCTAATGGGCTCTTGATTTATAATCCTTTATTTAAAAAGACCATAAATAATTACAATATAGTTGTTTATGGATACGGACAATTGGATAAATTCTATAATTCCATTATTTCGGGTAAAGTTGTTCCTTTCGAAAACAAAAAAAGAGCAAAATTACCTGTTTACCGTTGCGATACAATTGAAGACGAAACCGAGTATCTGTTTACCGAAATCACAAAACTGATAGAGGAAGGCACGGACATTAATGACATCTTTATTGCTAATGCTAATAAGGATTATATTCCTTACTTCAAAAGATATGAAAAATACTATAATATAAAAATACAGTATAAGGAAGATAACAGTATCATCGGCACACCTATTGTCAAACAATTTTTAGATAAACTACAAGACAATTCCGCCAAAGACATTTATGATTGGTTGATTAAGCAAAATTCCTCTTGTACCTCAGCTTTAATCGGTATCTTAAATAAATATATCGAATATAATTTGTCTGATGTAAAAGAATTGATCAAAGAAGACCTGTCAGAAATAAATATAAGCAAACCGCAAATGCATAACGCTGTTCAAACAGCCGATATTTTTGATGAAATCAACGATAACCAGCATTTGTTTTTAATCGGTTTTAACGATAACATTCCGACTGTCTATAAGGATACCGAATATATTACCGATAATATTCGCAACGAAGTCGAAATGTCTTCAATATATCAATTAAACCAACTAAGTAAAGAAAATACCGTAAATTGGTTAACGCAAATTAAAAATCTTCATCTTTCTTATAAAGAAAAAAGTCCTTTTACGACCTATAAACCGTCATTTCTGATTAATGATGTTCAATATCAAGTTAAAAAATATTTAGTAAGAGACAATTATTCCGAAAAATTGCTGATCAGAAAATACGGCAGTTTATTGGATAAATTCCGTAAATACGGCAATCAATCTGTAAAAAAGAAAGTCACAAGTTATTACCAAAAGTTCGAACAAGCCAAATATAACAGCTATGACAATCAATTTACAGGTATCGCAACCGTATCGGATTTACAAAAAAAAGAGATATCTCTGTCTTATTCATCATTATCAATGTATTTTGAATGCCAATTCAAATACTATTTAGCCAATGTTTTAAAAATTAATATCCGAGAAGATAATTTTGCGGCTAAATTAGGTACCGTTATTCACAGTGTCTTAGATAAAATATCTTCCGATTCATTCATTTACGGAGAAAACAACGAAAATGTTATTGACTTATATCACCAAACAGTTGAAGAAAGCGGATTATTTGATTCTAAAGACAGTCGTTCCGCTATGTTCATAGAAGTAATCGAAGACAGTATTTTACCGGTTGCCGATTTTATTAAAGAGCAACGAAAAGACACTTTCAGAAAAAACGGTTTACGCGAATTACATGAAAAAGTGATTGAATTAGACAATATTGCCGATAATACCAAATTTAAAGGTATTGTCGATAAAATAATGTATGATGAAGATCAAAACAGAATCAGATTAGCTGTGATCGATTACAAAACAGGAAATGCGCAAGTCAATATTAATGAAATACATTACGGTTTCTCTTTACAGTTACCGATCTATATGTATTTGATCAAAAAAGCCATAGAATTAAATAAAATAGAAGAATTTCGCGGTAAGGAAGCCGTTCTCTGCGGTTTCTTCATTCAACATGTTTTGAATCCCAAATCCAGAGTCAATGATTTCCAAAAATTCGATGATTTAGAATGGAAACAATTGAAACTTGATGGTTATTTTTTAGATAATCCGACAACCATGAGAAACTTTGATCACAGCCTTTCGGAAACAAATACCAGCAGATATATCCGTTCGGCAATATTAACCAAAAATGACAAATTCAGACAGTATGGCGATTATGACAACAGAAGATTTTTAAATGATAACGATATAAACAATATCATAAATGAAACAGCGTATAAAATAGAAGAAGCTATACAGGATATCCGTAACAGCGATTTTAAGATCGAACCAAAAAAGATAGGCGGCAAGGACAGATCTTGCACATTCTGTCCATACAAAGACATTTGTTACAAAAAAGCTGAGAATTATGAATATATGGACGGTAAAAAAGAGGAGGATGAGGAATAATGAAATGGACAGTGCAACAACAACAAGCCATTGACGAGAGAGGGCAAAATATCATTGTTTCTGCCGGAGCCGGTTCGGGAAAAACTGCTGTATTAAAAGAAAGAGTGGGAAAATTAATCGAACAAGACGGTATAGATTTGGATAATCTCTTAGTGCTCACCTTTACCAATGCCGCTGCTGCCGAGATGAAAGATCGTATTCGCAACAGAATTGCGGAAAGCAGCACTTTAGACAAACAAAACAAAGAAACGATATTAAATAAATTGGATAACTGTCAAATAACAACCTTTGATGCATTTGCCTTATTTTTGGTTCAAAAATATCATCACATCTTAAACATTAAAAAAGATATCAATATTATTGAAGCGAATATTTTGAACATCAAAAAGGAAGAATTCATCAATGAGATACTTAAAGAATATTACGATAAAAAAGACATTCGTTTAAAAAATATTATCAGCAATTCCACTAACTATAAAAATGATCGTGGTATCATTGATTGGATAAATTCATTGGATAATTATTTTGAAAAATATTATCAAAAAGATGAAGAGATTAACAATTATATACTTAATTTTTATAACAAAAATAATTATGACAAATTATTTGCGGAATATGAACAAAATATTCTGACTGACATAAAATATATCGATAATCTATTTAATCAAATGTCTTCCTGCTTTACGGATGACAATTGCTTTAACAGAATATGTAACGAAAGTGTAAAAGAATTCTTACAATCGGAAAACTATGAGGATATTCGTCGCAGCATCAATTTCACAATGGGAAAATTACCAAGCGGTAAATCAGCTAACGAAAAATATCAGGATGATGATGCCAAAGCAGAAGCCGAAAAACTCAAAAATGCTATCAGTGATAATATCAGCAGTTTGAAAAAGAAAGTCTTTTTCAGTCAAGATGAATTGTTTAAACAATTAGATGACAGCAAAGATACTGCCGAATTTTTATTGGAGATCGAAAAGAAACTGCAACAAAAAATGATTGCGTATAAAAACGAGAACAATCTTTATGACTATGCGGATATTTTCCGAATGGCTATAAAAGTCATTGACGAAAATGAAAATATCCGTAGTGAATTGAAAAACAATTATAAAGAAATTCTGATTGATGAATATCAAGACACCAATGACTTACAAGAGTACTTTATCGGCTTAATCGCCGATAATAATGTCTATACTGTCGGTGATATCAAACAATCGATTTATCGTTTTCGCAATGCCAAACCGGAAATATTCCAAGAAAAATACGAAAAATATAGTCAATCATTAGGCGGAATGAAAATCGATTTATTAGATAATTTCCGTTCCCGCAAAGAGGTTGTCGAATCTATTAACCAAATTTTTACACCATTGATGGACTTAGATATCGGTGGTGAAGACTACAAATCTCACCAAATGATTAACGGAAACCATTCTTATTCTACTACCGGTGAAGATTATTCCCTGGATATTTTCAGCTACGATAAGAAACAATTGAAAGATATACACCCAAAATACTCTAAAGATGAAGTCGAAGCATTCATCATCGGACAAGATATAAAAAACAAAATAAATAAGAAATTTAAAGTGCATGACAGTAAAAATTCAAACGACGTTAGAGCGGTCAATTACTCCGATTTCTGCGTTTTAATGTCTACTTCAACAGACTTTGAAAAATACAAAGCTATTTTTACTTATCTTCAAATACCTGTAAGTATAGAACAAAAAGAAACGATGACCGACAGCGATGTTTTCACTGTATTTAAAAGTTTATTCAAATTACTTGATGATGTTGCCGATGATCGCTATGACAGTCAAACCGAATTTAACTATTTATCTGTCGCCCGCAGCTTTATTTATCGTCAAGATGATGCTACTCTTTATGAGATTATTAAGAATAAATCACTTAAAACCAGCGACTTGATTTCAAAAATGAATAAAATAGTGCAAAATCTGCAAGACAAAACCATTTCTGTTTTACTTGATGAATTTATCGATGAATTCGAAATATATGACAAATTAATCCAAATCGCCGAAATTGATACTAATTTGGTTAAAATAGATTATATCTACCAAATGGCCGAACAATTTAATTCCGCAGGTAATAACTATAAAGATTTTATTCAGTATCTTGACCACATTTTCCAAGAGAAAAAAGATGTACAATTCGATTTTGAAAAGGATGATGAAGACGCCGTAAAGATCATGACCATTCATAAATCCAAGGGATTACAATTTAAGATTTGTTACTACCCACAATTGCGTAAAAATTTCAATATGAGTGATATTAATTCAAGTTTTACTTGCAGCAAAGAATACGGCATATCTTTACCGCTATTTGATAAGCGATACGGTATAATGCCGACATTTAATCGCGATTTATACAAATATGATGTCAATAAAAAAGAAATTGCCGAAAAAATCAGATTGCTTTATGTTGCCTTAACCAGAGCTGAAGAAAAAATCATCTTAGTCTATCCGGCAGAAAAAAAGAATACCTATTATAATAATGGTATTGTTCCAAATGGTCTCAGACTTAAATGGAAAAATTTTGCCGATATGCTCAACTCTTTAAACGATTTAAAAGCTACCAAAGAAATCGACTTATTAAATCGAAAAGTTATTAATTTAACAAAAGAATATCAAAATATCGACAAAAGTTTTTTCTCTAAAATTGATTATTCGGACAGTGAAGAAATTGTTCTTAAAAAAATGCCGAAAATTACAACAGAAGAAATCAGTGAAAGTCATTTTTCCAAAACTGTCGGTTTAATCGATCCGAAATTGAAAGCAACTTTAAAATTAGGCACGGATATCCATTATTATCTTGAACAAATAGATTTCCATCAACCGGATTTGACTTTCATAAAGGAGGCAAAATATCGAAAGTGTATCGAAAATTTCTTGCAAAGCGAACTGATGAAAGATATTGCACAAGCAAAAATATATCACGAATATGAATTTGTCTACCAACAAGATAACCAAAAGAAACACGGTATCATTGACCTGTTGTTGGAATATCCCGATCGTTTTGTGATTATCGACTACAAATTGAAAAATATTGATGACACTCATTACAATGAACAATTGAACGGCTATCGTAAATATATCGAAACAATCACTTCAAAACCGGTAGAATGTTATCTTTACAGCATTCTTACTTCGGAAACAAAAAGAGTTGAATAAATCACTAACAACCAAAATAAAAGGCTTTCTCCTTCAAAGATTAAGCCTTTTTTTGTTATTCGTATGACCCGGCTCCGGCAATAATCAAATTATCCTTTAAGACAACATACCACTGCAGAACAACAGTGCTGCTTCCTTTAATAATTCCGGATAATCTGTTATTAATCTATACTGAATCCTGTTAAAGAATCGTAAAATCCTCCGGTCAATGCATTCATCAAAGTGTTATTAAAATCGATCTGCCATTTACCGTTATTATCTTTTGTAACCCGAATATCCACAGTAAAAGTTATTGTCTTATCTTTATTTCTCTCTAAAGCAGTATTTAATAACTCGGACAACTTAGCAGCCACTTCTTCTTCCGATAAATCCTCCGAAGAAAAAACTTTTCCCATTACCCAATTCAAATAATCATTGATAATATCCTTAAATGATGAACTCATATCTATTGTTGTGATTTCCGTAGTTACTATTGCCTCATTGTCACTTTTCATTTCGGTCGTCTTAATCTTATAACTCATCTTAGAAAAAATTGTCTTAAACAATGCTGCATATTGTTCATCATTCATTGTATTATCTTCATCAGCTGCATACAGCTCTGTTAAATTGCCGCTTTTACAATTATTCAAAAATGTTTTCACAACCTTTTCCGGTTTCTCACCGCAGGCTGTCAGCGTTATAATCATTGACAATACCAATAATACTTTCAAGATATTTTTCATTTTCTCTCCTCCTTCATTGAAATTAAACATCTTTTATATTTGGAAGCAAACGAAGGAACATATTCGATGTTTGCTTGCGATAAAATCCTGAAAAATTCGGCAAAATGTTGATGCTCTTTGATCTGTTCATATTCGATTTCATAATCCATGGTATTATTATAAAAATTGATATCGAAGCACAGTTCACCATAACCGTCAAAATAAACTGCCCGATATGTTGTTAATTCACCGAAAACCTTATATGGCTGAAAGATATTTTTTTGAGCTAACAGGGAAGTTATCTCCTGATCTTTTTCCAAAGGCTCAGTCAATATTTTCTCATATTCTCTAACCTCACCAGCGGCATATTCTTTTAAAGTGAACAGTTTTTCATTTTCTTTTTCTCTTATACGAAAGCCATAGTGAGAACTATCCTTACATTCATAATAATAATTTGTTTGTTTAACAAATTTTAAAGGTTTATAAAAATTTGCCAAGCGATAAAATTCTTCCTTTGTCACAATTACTTTATATTCTTTTTCTATTGCATCTTTCATTATTATTCTCCGTCACAATATATATAATCAAAATCAAATTCGCTTAATACATCCGCTTGTTGCTCACTGAATTTCTTATTGGTCAATACAATTATTTTGATTTTTTCTTCTATATTGTTCTTTATATGCAGATTTAATGTCACCAATTGTCCCAACAGTTTATAAAAATTACCTCGCAATTGATAATGATTTGTTTGAAATATAATATATAATTCTTTCCCGTTTAAGAAACAAAATTGCTGACTGTTTATCCACAAAGAATCAGCCCCGAAAAACTTATTAACCACACTCTCCCGATATTTTTTATCCACCGTAAATTTTATATCCAAACTATCCAACATTACCGATAATTTATATTGAATCAATTGTTGAAAGAAAGTTTGTTCATTATTTTCGCTTAGGGCACTGCTCCACAGATCCAAACCGATTTTCCCAACTTGTTGTAAAATATCTAAAGTTAATTTTCCTTCATGTCGATCCAAATAAGTAAAGCTCTCCAAATTATTATTGATATGATAACCCAACTCCGACAAATAAATCGGACTTTGGAAGAAACATACTTTATCCAATAATAAACAAGTGATTTTTTTCGGTAATTCTTTACTTTTGTTAGATCTTTCGACAACTTCCAACAATTCTTTTTTGGTATTATAACCGGTTTTATTACCGTATTTTTTCCACATTTGATTAAGAGACATTACCTGAATATCTTGCAGGCAACCGTAACCCATTAATCCCTTTTCCTTGCTTTGTTTAGTTTCCCTATCTTTTGCCAAGAAAAATAACAAATCGCCCTTTTTAAAGTCCTGAAATTTTTTTACCGACAAACGCCAAAAAACAATGGAATGAGATCCATTAAAACGATGGAATTCGATCATTTTTTCATCAGTCACATAAGCGATTGCGGCCATATTCTGCTCCTGTCTATTGTTTTACCCTGCCGGTAAAAGCTCGCATTAAAGTAATTTCATCAGCATAATCCAAATTACCGCCCATCGGTAAACCGTTAGCCAAGCGAGTAACGGTTAAATTAGGATATTTTTTTAACATTTTGTTCAAATATAATGCTGTGGTGTCACCCTCCATCGTCGGATTGGTGGCAATAATAACTTCTTTGGTATTTTCATCTATTCTGTTAAATAGAGTATCCATATTTAAATCTTCAGGTAATACACCTTTCATCGGAGATATAGCACCGTATAAAACATGATATAAACCGTTATAAGATTTAGTTTTTTCAATAGCAATCAAATCCTTTGGTTGTTGAACCACACAAATCGTTTGCCTGTCTCTGGTCGGATCATCACAAATAGCACAATGTTCTTTCTCACATAAATTACCGCAAATCGAACATTTTTTTATTTCCTTGTCAACTGCATTTAAAGCATGAATAAATTCCGCAATATTCTCTTTCGGCATTTCGACAACCGCCATCGCATATCTTTCGGCAGTTTTTTGTCCTACCGAAGGCAACATTTTAAAACATTCAATCAACTTTTCAATACTTAACGGATACATTTTAATCACCTTCCACTACATCAAAACCATCTTTTCCGAACAGTGCACCTAATCTGTCTTCAGCTGTCTTCTCACTTGTTTCCGGCTTTACTTCTTCTTTACGAGATGTGTTTTGGCGGCTGCGAAAATAAGTTATCAAATAATCTCTTTGTTCTTCGGTAACCGCAATAATATCTTTATTACTCGGTAAGTATTTACCCAATAGCTCTTTTAAAATACGATTGTTTTCCGCTTCATTGATTTCATTGGCTTGTATTCTGTCACTAACCGTAAAAATAATTTTATCTTGGCTAGATGCCATAATCGGAGCTTTTTTAATTCTCGCCAACAAATTATTTTCCTTTACGGTAAAAGAATTGCTCGGCAAATTGGCAATAATCTTATTGTCCATTTCTTTCAATCTTTTATTGGCTTTAGTTAATATATCGTAATATTCCTCATCAGTGTAATCAATATACACATTAGAACTGATCGGCAAATTTTCTACTTCTTTAACAATAATATTTTCCTGCTTGCTTTCTGTATTCTCTCGGCTTATATCCATCATTTTTAACAAGCATATTTCAAAATAAGTCAAAGCACTTGTAGCTTCCCGATATTTACTTTGCGTTTCAATCAAATTATCAATAAAGGTCAACAATTTAGTACTGCTGAACATTTTTAACAATTCGGCAGCCGTATCGCCGTCAATTACCTCTAATATATCTTCATTCTTGCTGTAACCGTAAATGACACTTTCTTTAGCGATATTGATCATATCGGTAGTCAAACGAGAAATATCGATTCCCTTTTCAGCTATTTCATTGATCTTATTGACAATTTTTACCGTGTCTTGATTTTTAATTTCTCTGAATAAATCCATCTTCTCCGATAAAGTTGCCACACCGTAAACATTACCGACATCTTCCAATTCAATATTATTGTCTTTATAAGAAATACATTGATCCAAAATACTCAGCGCATCACGCATACCGCCGTCAGCTAACGAAGCAATCAATTTCAAGGCCTCTTCACTACAATTAACATTTTCTTTTTGGCAAATATTTCTTAAATTACCGACAATAACCGGAACTGCAATCTTTTTAAAATCAAAACGCTGACAACGAGACACGATTGTCGGCAATACTTTATGCGGTTCGGTAGTCGCTAAAATGAAGATGCAATATTCAGGCGGTTCCTCTAAAGTTTTCAACAAAGCATTAAAAGCACTGACTGTCATCATATGAACCTCATCGATAATATAAACTTTATATTTTCCATTCATCGGTGCATATTTAACTTTATCAATCAATTCTCTTACTTCATCAACACCGTTATTGGTGGCTGCATCCATTTCTATAACATCGGGACTGACCGATTGTTGAATATCGATACAACTGGCACATTTACCGCATGGACGCAGATTAACATCTTCATTTTGACAATTAATTGTCTTAGCCAATATCTTCGCAATAGTTGTTTTACCTGTTCCCCGCGGACCGCAAAAAAGGTACGCATGAGCCAACTTATTATTCTTTATCGCATTTTGTAAAGTAGCGATTATATATTGTTGTCCTACCACTTCAGAAAAAACAGTCGGACGATATTTACGATACAGTGCTTTATATGCCATAGACTACCTCTTTGTTATAATTATACTATATTTATGACCTATTTTGTTCATCACCGATAACATTTTGAAAAATTGATGCATGTTTATACCCACCTTATATAAGTATATTTATTATGTAATATTTGCTTATTTTATTATTCTGCATATTGACACAAAAAAATTATTGTTATAATGAAATCGCATACAAAAAGGAAGGAGAGCTAATGTTGTCGTATGTTGCATTTCAGCTCAAGTCATCATGGTGATAAATACGGCAATATATAATCAAATAATTTCTTCCTTAGCAATGACATGGAGGTTATCGGCATAATGAGTTTAATGGGAGCTACAACTGTTATATTAGGAATTCTTGGAGTAATTCAAACTATTGCATCTATTGTTTTCTTTATTATCGCAATAATACATATGTTAAGGAAAGACAATAAGCAATAATATTAAGGAACTGCATTTCTATCGCAGTTCCTTTTTTCTTAGTTTAAACAAAAAGATGTAAATATAAACCTTGATATTTGTTATAATCGATATGAGGTGAAAATAATGGATAAAGAATTACAAAAACAACTGAATTTAGAGAAGAAAAGACAACAAAATAATATAGAATTAATTGCCAGTGAGAATTATGTATCAAAAGCAATACTTAAACTTCAAGGAAGTATCTTAACCAATAAATATGCTGAGGGATACCCGGGAAAAAGATATTACGGCGGATGTGAATATGTTGATAAAATAGAAAATTTAGCTATAGAATATGCCTGTAAATTATTTGGCTGTAAATATGCCAATGTACAACCGCACAGTGGAAGTTCAGCCAATATGGCAGTCTACAGAGCTTTATTAAATCATGGCGATAAAGTACTCGGTATGTCCTTAGCTCAAGGCGGACATTTAACTCACGGAAGCAAAGTCAGCTTCAGCGGTATAGATTATCAAATCGTTTCTTATGAATTGGATCCTGTAACAGAGATATTGAATTACGATAAAATAGAAGAACTGGCTTTAGCGGAAAAACCAAAAATGATTATTGCCGGTTGCAGTGCTTACAGCAGAAAAATCGATTTCAAAAAATTCAGAGAAATTGCTGATAAATGCGGAGCATATTTAATGGTTGATATGGCTCACATAGCCGGTTTGGTGGCTGCAGGTCTTCATATGAACCCACTACCGTATGCCGATGTTGTAACTTCTACTACTCATAAAACTCTGCGAGGACCGAGAGGCGGATTAATACTAACTAATAATGAAAATATCATCAAAAAGATAAATAAAGTTGTCTTTCCCGGTATACAAGGCGGTCCATTAATGCATGTTATTGCCGCAAAAGCTCAATGTTTTTATGAAGCCCTACAACCGGAGTTCAAAAAATATTCCCAAGCGGTTATAGATAATGCTTATGCTATGGCAAATGAATTTAAAAAGAACAATGTAAGAGTAATTTCAGGTACTACAGAGAACCATTTAATGTTAATTGATGTTAAAACAAGTTTTAATTTAACGGGTAAGGAAGCTGAAGAAATATTAGATAAAATCAATATAACCGTTAATAAAAATTCTATTCCGTTTGATAATGAAAAGCCCGGTATAACCAGCGGTTTACGACTTGGCAGTGCCGCAATGACAACCAGGGGCTTAAATGAAAAAGATTTTGTTAAAGTTACCGATATTATTATTAAAGCATTAAATAATCCTACGGATAAAAAAATACTTTCAGAATGTAAAAAAGAAGTACACGAATTAACAACTTCTCATCCTACCAGCAAGATTAAATAAAGGAACTGCATTTCTATCGCAGTTCTTCTTTCTTTTGTTCTATTATTCAAACGAAGCAATTCGTAGAGGGTGTTTTTTCTTGACTCAAGATTCTTCGATATATAAAATTAAAATATGGAAAAAACATTGATTGATTTATTATTAAAGCAGACAAATGAAGATAAAGCAGCGATTCAAAACGGAATAATTGATAAAGATGTTTATGGGCTACAATCTAATTCTATAGTTAAAATAAGAAAAATGATTGGTGAGAAAAGCATCGGATTAAAAACCCACGCAAGATTTGTTCCCTTCCCCAAACATAATCATGATTATGTGGAAGTGATTTATGTTTGCAGCGGATCAATCACACATCACCTTGATAAACAAGTTTTATGTCTTCATGAAGGAAGTTTACTGTTTTTAAATAAAGCGATATATCATTCGATAGAGAATACCGGCGAAAATGATCTCGGAATCAATATTCTGCTATCCGATGATTTTATAAGTCAACTTCTTCCTAAGTTATCTAAACAATCAATCATTACCCAATTTTTAATGCGCTCCCTTAACAAACAATCTACTCCTGAATTCCTTCATTACTGGGTAGGAGATAATATACCAATGCAGGGTATATTAAGCAATCTTGTATACTCATTATCCGGGAATCATCATATTAATCCTACTATAATACCTGATAATTTTGCTTTGCTGCTGAATTATTTGACTTTGTATGATGAAGCATTGAAAAATTCAACTTTATTTCAAAACCAAGAAGACTTATTTATTATATATGTAAATGAATACATAAATAACAACTACCGCACTGCTACCCTTGTGGAACTGGCTAAAAATACCGGTTATTCGGAAGGATATCTAAGTCGATACATAAAAAAGTTATTTGGAAAGACTTTTGTTACTATTTTGAAAGAAAAAAGAATAAGTGTTGCGGAAGAACTTTTACTCACCACATCAATGAGTATCCATGAAATCATTAATCAAGTCGGTTATGATAATCGTTTTTACTTTAATGAAATGTTTAAAGAAAAATACGGTATGTCACCATTAAAATGGAAGAAGCACAGACACGAAGAGAAAAAATAAATAATTAAGCCTGATATAAAAACTGCCTATCTCAATGATAGACAGTTTTTAAATAAATCAAACTATTTCTTTCCGTGATATCCGTGATTTGCTAATCCTTTTTTATAAAGTTTTTCAACTTCTTCTTCAGGTAAATCATTTGAAACATCACCATGTAATACTTTACGAACAAATTCTGTTTTTAAAAGCATTTCTAATGATAAAGTCTTTGAATATGCTTCATAAGCATCTTTCCCGACAGCAAGTACTCCATGATTAGCTAATAAAACTACATCATAATCCATTATGTAATCTTCAATACCTTTAATAATATCTAAAGTACCAGGTGTTCCGTATTGTAAGCAAGGAACTTTTCCGAATAGCATAATAAATTCCGGACTGTTTTTGCTTTCAATAGGCTTATTTGCTTGAGCATATGCTGTAGCGTATGGAGCGTGGCAATGAACTACTGCACCGATATCATCTCTTAATTTATAGCATGCAGTGTGCATCGGTGTTTCTGAAGTAGGTTTTAATTGTCCTTCAATTACATTACCGTCTAAGTCAGTAACAATAATTTTTCCTTCAGATTGCATTTTTTTGCTTTGTCCTGACGGAGTTAAATAAACTCTGTCACCGTCTCTCATTGATACATTACCCTCGTAAGTACCAACGATTCCGTTTTCTGCCATCATATGGCATACTTCAACAATTTCTCTTTTAATTTCGTAGTCTTTCATATTTTAATTTTCTCCTTTTAATTTTTTTCTTTGTTCGCCGTATTTGCGCATGTCTCTAACCATCAAGAAGCATCCGATTGCCCAATATAATGCTACAAATGCCGGTAAAATACTTCCACCATTAAATATATCGAATATCCAAGTAAATCCGTAAACGAATACCGGAGCATCCAATGCCGAATTTGAAATCAAAGTGCCGGCTGCAATAATTCCGTTTTCAATTGCTAATTGAGAGATTAACGGAGCACAAGCAGTACCAATCATTAAGAATACAGGAGCACCAATCAAACAAGAATAAATTAACATTTTAATTAAATTACCTTTAGCAATATAGAATACACAAACTGCCAATGCCAAGTTGACAATACCGCCTAACGGAAGCATTGCGTTATTAGGAAGAACTATTGCCCAAATCATGAATGCCGGAACTGTAATAACTGCAGAAATCCAAATTTCAGGATTTCCTAATAATACAGCAGCATCCAATCCCACAAATACATCTGTTTTGTTTTTAGTCTTAGACTTCATGAATTCCGAGCAAGCATTTGTCAATGGAGCAAATGCGTTCATAAATAATTTTGTACACATTGGCAATAATGTTAATGCCGTTGCACATTCAATACCAAGAGTTAAAGCTGCAACCGGTTTTAATCCACCGACTAAACCATAAACAATGCCTAAGATAAAACCGATAATATGATTTTCTGCAAAAATACCCAGTTTTTCTTTTAACCATGCCACGTCAAATTTTGAATTTTCGATGAAAGGTATTTTGCGTAACAACAACTCAACCGGATATAATACCGATCCGAACATAAAGGCACCGTGTGGAGAAGTAATACCCGGTATGCCGCTCTTTTCTTCAACTAACGGTTGCATTGAATCACCGATAATTAATTCAAGAACTATACGCAATCCCGCAATCGCCAGACCTAATATAACACTGCCGGTTAATGTTGAGATTAGAATGCATTGGAATGCTTTCCCCCAAACGTTCCATAAGTCAATATTAATAGTTTTAGTTTTACCGGTAAAAAACATTACCAAGTTAATCGCAATTTGGAACGGGAACAGCAAGAATGCATACTTCCAAGTCCAAGTAATTGATGCTAATGTAGCCCAACCTCCGTCGACAATATCAAATTGTTTGCCGATAGTATCTAGCATACCTGTAGCAACCGGAGAAATCGCACCCGACATATAACCGATAACTAAGCTGATACCAGAGAAAGCTACCGCAAATGTGATGGCTGATGAGAATGCCTTAGCCGGTTTCATTTTACATACTAAGCCAAGAACAAATAAAATCAATGAAATAAATAATGTAGATCCTAATGTGTTTAAAATAAAATCAAATACCTTTGTTAATAATTCCATATTTTCTCCTTTCCTTATACCATATATTTCCTTATTTTAATTTTTAGTTAAAGCGTTTCATATTAATTTACTTTTTAGCAATTTCTATTAGTTTTTCAATTTCGCTTTCTGCTCCTACGCCGGTAAGTATTTTAATTCCATCTATGATAGGAACTTTAAAATCATGATCCGGACGAATTAAGCAGACATAAGCATCAGCGTCATATAAATATGAATCAACCGATTTAATATCCACTGCTAACAGTTCCATATTATTAATTCCTCTTTCGTTTAACAATCCTTCAATTTTATAAAC
>JAUNFB010000017.1:0-10256 GCA_030525245.1 Erysipelotrichia bacterium | reverse complement strand
GCAACAACAACCTTTTTCTTCTTCATTAACTTGCCTCCTTTCTAATTTTCTCCTAATAATGTTTTTTCCAATTCGAACATTTTTTCCATGCATTGGTCGGCATCATTTTCCATAAACTCTGCTGCCAATTTACCATTATCGGTAACTATAAAATATTCTATTAACAGTTGTAACGCTTTAACTTGGTATTGAATACAACCTTCTTTTTTAAATCCCAAAACAAAGAATAATTTAGGGTAAATCAATAAATTATCCGAACCCATTTGCACAAAAGGAACACCTTTTTTACAACGCAACACTGCAATAAACGGTTCTACAATATAATCCGGATCTGTATGAGGTACGGCTATATCGACAGTTGTTCCGGGTAAAGCAGTCGGATAATTTTTTTCTCTTTCTTTAATTGCTTCATAGAAGCCTTCCTTTACCAATCCGTTTTCCAATGCTTTTTCATAAACAAATTTGAACAATTCATCAGAATTAGCAAATTCATTATCTAAAAACATCATATTCTTTGAAAAAAACTTCATTTTATTGAACCTCCTTAATCAAATTTCCATACTTGTTGCATCAATGGTTGAGCACCTGTTACCGGATCCATTTCCATTATCATGACATCTTCCATATACTTGTTCCATTTATCAACTACTTCGCTTTTGCTTTGCACTTCTGTTGCCAGTTGAATATTCACACATTCGTAGTAGCCAAACAATTCATTTCCGACATTCCAAATTGAATAATTGGTTATACCCGCTTGATGCAAAACTTCCTTCATTTCAGGCCAAATGTGTTCATGTCTTTTTATATATTCATCAAGCATTCCTTCTTTGACAATTGCTTTCCAAGCGTATTTTTCCATATTTGCTCCTATTTTCTATTGATTAATACTTCGTTTTCATAGCGATGAATTACTTCATAAATATCTTCTTCAATCTTATTGCGCTTTAAATATTCTTCCCATACTTCATCAAAAGCATATGATTTCAATTTTTCCGTTAAGCACATAATCTTCGTAAAATTATTTTCATCTTGCAATTGCTTTAGTTCATCATTAGGCAATAATGCCGCATATAACAGAGCCTTTCTCATTGATAAGTAACCTAAAGTCCAAGCAGCTATTCGATTAATTGAAGCATCAAAATAATCCAATCCAATCAACACTTTATGATCGGCATTATTCCTGATAATTTCTTTGGCAATCTCAATTACTTCATCTTCTAATAAAACGACGTGATCCGAATCCCAACGAACGCCGCGAGTTACATGAAGAGCCACTTTATCATAGAACACCAACATTGACGGAATCTTATCCGAAACACATTCTGTCGGGTGGTAATGTCCATTATCAAGCAGACAACATAATTTATTTTGAGCAGCATAATTTTGATAAAATTCACTGTTTCCAACGGTATAAGATTCAACACCGATTCCAAATAGTTTGCTTTCTAAAGAATCCAACAAGTATTCTTGAGGATATTTGACAGCGAATATTTCATCTAAACTCTCTTTCAAACGCAAACGAGGAGTCAAGCGATCTGTAGGAGTATTCTTTAACCCATCGGGAATCCAAATATTATTTAAGCATGGAGTTCCTTGACGTTTTCCGATTTCGGCAGCAATCGCCCGGCAACACTTAATATGTTCAATCCAAAATTTGCGAATTTTTTCCTCCGGAGATGATAATGTTAACCCATCTTTTACCATTTCGTGAGAGAAACATGTCGGATTAAAATCCAAATGAATTCCTTTTTTACTTGCCCATTCAATCCATGGTTCAAAATGCTCAATCTTAAGTTTATCAAGTTCGACTTTTTCCTCAGACACGGCATAAATTGCGTGAAGTGCCAATCTCTTTTTCCCCGGCAACAAGGAATATACAACATCCAAGTCTTTTGTCAGCTCTTCAAAATTTCTCGCTCTTCCCGGATAATTTCCTGTTGTTTGAATACCGCCGGACAATTCATTGTTGTTGATAAATCCTCGCACATCATCACCTTGCCAACAATGCAAGGAAATCGGAATATTATTTACCCGTTCCATCGCTTTTTCTATATCAACTCCTATTTTCCGGTATTTCTCTTTAGCTTCTAAGTAACTCATATTTTATTCTCCTTAAACTGAATTTTTAAATTACCCAATACGGTTGCTTCGATTGGTAATGCTATAACTTTTTTACCTGTCATCTCTTCTGTTAAATCATTCAAGTATTGATTTTTGGCACCGCCACCCACGATGTATATTTTTTCGTAACAACAATTGACATTTTTTTCTAGCTCATTAATCGCTTTACTGTATCCGAGTGCTAAAGATTTATAAGCACATTTAAAGTAATCGGCTGCCGATTTCGGTTTATTCCTTAACAGCTTGTCAAATGCTTCAACCATACTTTTAGGAGACAACAAGGATGAATCATCACAATCCAATACTTCTTCATAAGTCGAGCTCATCGCTTCCTTAACAATCGTGTTGAAATCCTTCTCCGGGCATATTTCCTCTTTTAAGTTTTGTACCAACCACATACCCATAATATTTTTTTGATAGCGATTGTATCCTACACCACCCTCATTGGAATAATTGCTTTTCATACTGTTTTCATCTGTAATCGGTCGAGCGGTTTTAACGCCAAGCAATGACCAAGTACCGCTGGATATATAAGGCTGATTGCCCTGCATCGGAATTCCTTCAACGGCGCTTGCTGTATCATGAGTAGCACACAGCATAACTTTACAATTTCCGCCTACTTCTTCTTGTATATCTTTGGATAATTCTCCGACTATTGTTCCCGGTGAATTTAATTTAGGAAATAAATGATTTGGTAATTCCAAACTTTTTATAATTTCTTCATCAAATTCCAATGTTTGATGATTGATTAAACCGGTTGTCGTGGCATTGGTAAATTCCTTACACTTTACACCTGTTAATCTATACATAAGATACTCGGGAATCATTAAAAAATCAGTTACACCTTCTAGTCGATTGGCAACAAGATCGCTATATAGTTGATAAATTGTATTAAACTTTTGAAATTGAGATCCGGTATGTTCATACAGTATCTCAAACGGAACTAAATTATGCACTTGATCAATTATTTCTTCTGTGCGTAAATCACGATATGCATAACAAGGAGTAACAATTTCATTTCCTTTGAGCAACACATAATCTACTCCCCAAGTATCGATAGCAAGCGATTCGATAGGGTATTTTTCAAATGCTTTTTTAATGATGTTTTTTATCTCCACCAACAGATATTCGACATCCCAGACCAAATGATTATTCAATTGTTGAACACCGTTTTTAAAGCGATATATTTCTTCGGTTTTGATTTTTCCATCTTCAACAAATCCTACGATGCCTCTGCCGTTTGATGCTCCTAAATCTATAGCAAGTCGATATTTCACTTTGGTTCCTCCACAAAATCTGTTACTTCATTCCTGATGAGTAAATTGTAATCGTTTTTAACTAAATTAAAAATTGTTATTTTTTACTTAAAAAGTATCGGATTTTGACTTGCTGTATTATAGTTATAATTGAATTCAACAGAAATCATTCAAAATTAAAATAAAAATCAGAAATCAATTCTGACTTTTTTACTTCTGGCGCATTTTTTGGAAGAATTCCTGCATAATTTCTTGACATTGTTTTTCCATTATGTGCGAAAACACCAACGGATAATGATTTAAACCTTGAACAGCTAAAACATCTAATTTACCACCTAATGCCCCTGATTTTGGATCCTCGGCACCGTAATAAACCTTTTTAATTCTTGATTGTTGGATTGCTCCCGCACACATTATGCACGGTTCCAAGGTGACATACAGGCAACAATCATTCAGTTTCCAACTCTGCAAATGTTTGGCAGCTTGTTGAATTGCCATGATTTCCGCATGTCCACTGATTTGAAAAGTTTTCTGGCGAGTGTTATAACCTCTGCCGATTATTTCTTTTTGATAGACCACAACCGCTCCAACGGGTATTTCATTTAATTCTAAAGCTATTCGAGCCATTTTTATGGCTTCTGTCATATATTTCTCATTGTCATTCATAGGTAAACAAAATGGTACACACCTATCTTGTTTACGTGGCTGCTTCATTCCTGACCTGACCAAATTAAAACTCCATAAGTTGTACCATAAATATAATAACATTTTATTTACGGTTACGCAAATAAAAAGCTATTAATATGATATCAATAGCTTTTAATAACTTAGATTATAAAATACCTAAAGCAGCAGTTAAACAACCGAATACAACTAAGCAAATTAATATAGTGGTTGATTTAACTTTTTTACTTAATAACCAATACATTAAACCGAAAGCACAAGCCGGTAAGAAGCAAGGCATAATCTGATCAAAATAATCTTGAACCGGAGTTTCCATTCCCGAAACATTGATCATTAACGGAGTAGTGATTGATACTTGTTGTGCAATCATTGAACCGACTACTAACAAGCCTAATACACAAGCCACTTTAGTAATGCGATTGATCAATCCGCTTTGATTAACAGTCGCAAAGAATTTAGTACCTGAAGAATATCCAACCTTCAAGCAATAATATCTCAATAAGAATCCCGGAACATTGATGATCAATACGAATAAGATCGGTCCCATAATGCTTCCTTTAGAAGCTAACGAAGTAGAAATACCTACCGCAATTGTCAATAATGTACCCCAAATCAAACTGTCACCGATACCGGCAATAGGGCCCATAAGTGAAGTTTTTACAGCACTGATAGATGATTCATCGAAATTTTCATCAGCAGCATTTTCTTCTTCCATAGCAGTCATAATACCGCCTAATAAAGTAACCAAATGCGGTGTACAAGCCATAAATTCCAAATGACGCTTTAATGCTGCACTCATTTTTTCTTTATCGTCTTTGTATAAACGTTTTAAAACCGGAATCATCATGTAACAGAAATTCATATGTTGTTGTCTTTCGTAATCCCAGCCGGAATCCAAAGTCATTGAACGAGTGAATACCTGTCTGAACTCTTTTTTAGACATTTCTTTTTTAGAATTCGTTGTCATCAATTTCTTCCTCCTTTTCAGTTGTTTTTTGTTCTTTAAAGAACAAGATAATTGCTACAGCTGTACCGGCTAATGCTACACCGAAAGTAGGAACGCCTAAATATGCACTGATAACAAAGCCTAAGATCAAATAACCGAAATTATCTTTAGCAACCATCATCTTAGCCAACATAGCAATACCTAATGCCGGAAGAATTCCTGCTACAACATCCATACCATGTGAGAACCATTCCGGAACCCATTCGATGAAATCGGTAATTGCGGTTGAACCTAAACAATAACCTACAGCAACAACCAAAGCCAATACCACTTTATTACCGATACTTGCTACACGAACAATTCTTTCAACCTTGTTAGCGTCTGCTTCTTCTGCTGCTTTGTCGCACATATGTCCGGCATAAGTTAATAAGAACATCATCTGCAGATTGTCAAATAAAGCAACTAAAGTTGCTACCGGAATTGCGATAGCTACAGCCATGCCGTTATCAGCACCTGTAGTAATAACTATAGCTGTTGCCACTGCAGCACCGGAAGTCATATCAGGCGGATTACTTGCTCCGATTGGAACAGCACCTAAAAATGCTAATTCTAAAGCTGCTCCGACTACCAAACCGGTATGAATATCGCCAAATACGATACCGATTAAAGTAGAAACGATAATTGGTCTGTTGCACATTGTTGAGCCCCAATAACTGTGCATATAGCCGATAAAGGTCACAACAAATACCAACAGAGTCTGTGTTAATAAAGACATCTATTTTTACCTCCCCTTTATTAATTTCATAATGTCTTCCGGAGTATCATCCGGAACCATTTGCACATTCATTTTTATACCCATTTCATTCATCTTTTCAATCATCTCAATTTCTTCATCCGTTACAAAGATCGCCTTGGAAATCTGCTTTTTCCCTTCGGTCATTCTTGTACCGCCGAAATTAATTTCTTTAATTGCTTCAACCTTTTGACACAAACGATAAGCATCGGTTATATTTTCGGTAATTATCAACAATTGATACTTATCGGTAACACCGCTTATTAAAGCCTTGATACTGTCATCAACATTCTTGATAACTAATTTGCAATTGCTTGGCTTAGCCATTCTTAATGCCCCCATACGTAATTCATCATTAATAACCGTATCGGAAGCAATCAAAATACAATCTATGCCCAATGTTTTTGACCAACGAAAGACAACTTGTCCGTGTAAAAGTCGATGATCGATTCTGGTTAGTTTAATCATTTTGTTCACTCCTTATCTCTTTAACCACTTGTAATAATTCATTAATGTGTTCTTGACATAATTCACCATTATCTTGGTAATTATCTTTGAAATAGCTGCCTACTATTGCTGCATCAGCATATTTCAATTGTTTTTTTACATTTTCCGGTGTTACTCCGGCAGCAACAATCAATGGGAAATCTTGTAATTGAGCTTTAAATTCTTTTATTTTTTCTAAAGATGTTTCTTGTCCTGTCCTGTCTTGAGTTACGCAAATGCCATCACAACGCCCTTTCGCAATTTCCAAATCCTGCTCTACGGTATTTACCGAAAGCATCGGCTGATATTTGAAACGAACGCCACCGATAACCGCACCGTGAAATTGCGGGCGCATATAATCAAAGAAAGCCTGCACAGTCTCTTCATCACGCGGTTTTACATGTCCGACAACAGAATCAATCTGAATAAAATCGGCATTATATTTCTCAGCGGCATAAAAGCCCATTGTATCCACATTCAAGCAATTTACTCCGTAAGGAATTTTTATCTTATTTTCTGCTAAATAATTTAATGCTTGTTCCATTGAAGAATAAGTACCGAAATAAGTTTCTACAATCACTCCGTCTATACCGGAATTAACATATATCTCCAATTCTCTTAAAAAGCGTTGATATCTGTCTTCCTTATCCGTGCCTTTTAAGTGTAACATTCCGATAATCGGTTTTTTATTTTTAAACAATCCTAAAAAATCTTTATTTTGCATTTTTCTATCCTTCCTATGTAAGTGCTTTTAAATTCTTACTTTCTAATTATGCTTACTAAATATTCCAATGTATATAAGGGAAATCCGCCAACCTGAAAACATTCCTGTACATACCATAAACATAATATTTATTGTCCTTAACGACAAAAATATGCTAAATTAATTATGAGAGGAAGGTAATAAAGCGGATGAATAAAATCATAGCCTTTTTATTTGAAAATAAGAAACAAATTGATAAAACTGTCAATGATCAAGTCGGTTTATATTCAACAGAAGCTGCTTTTTACGCGATCATCTCTGCAGTTCCTTTCTTAATGTTTTTATTATCAATGTTAAAATATGTTATTCCGATTGATTTTGCTCAATTGGAACATTTATTAAATTCCGCTCTGCCCAAAGCTGTATCCTATTGGTTGGAAAGAATTATTTCTTCTATATATACGGATGCCACGATATCTTTGACTTCAATCAGTGCCATCACCTGTGTTTGGGCAGCTTCAAAATCCGTATTTTCACTTTCTAAAGGTTTCAGAAAAATTTATTCCACGGAAGATAAGACAAATATCGTTTTTGTACGTGTTTACTCTTTGATTTTAACCGTGATCTTAGCTGTTTCCATAGCGTTAGCTCTGTTGTTATTGGTATTCTCTCAACAATTGGTTGATCTGTTACAAAAAACGCCACTGCACACCTTAGCAGTCGTATTAACATCACCGCTAATCTCTACTTTGTTATTTATCATCGTTACTACTTTACTGTTTGCGGCTATGTATAAGTTATTGTCTTTTACTAAAATCAATTACAAAAATCATCTTCCCGGTGCTTTTGCCGCTTCCGTTTCTTGGCTATTATTTTCCAAAATTTATTCTATTTATATCAATTCATTTTCTAATTTTTCCATCACTTACGGTTCTTTGGCTGCTATTGTATTATTGATGGTTTGGTTAAAATTCTGCATGATGATTCTTTTATACGGTGCTGAGTTAAATTTAGCTATTATAAGTAAAAACAAACAAGCATAAAAAAATATTTATGCAATTTTATGCATAAATATTTTTTTGCTATTCTTTGTTGTCTGATGGTTCATCATTTTCCGGTTTATCATCTTCTTTGTTCTGCTTATTTTCTTTCAGTTCGTTGATTTTCTTGCCGGCTGCTTCAATCGCTTCATCGGAAAATTTCTTAGTTTTTTCATATACTTTATTGCCGAATCTTTCGGCAGCATTCATCTGCTCATCAAAGTTACTTTCAACATGAGTATTATTCTTATTATACAATTTATCTCTTATTTGAATCGTAGCTAAAGCCGAACTGATTGCCAGCCAAAGAGTTTCATATGAAATTCTGACAGCGATCGGACCTAAGACAAGCAAACCAAGCCCATACCAGAAAGTACTGACATAATAATATCCCGGACGGCCAATACCAAACATTAATCTGATTCCGAATACTACCGAAAATACTGTTAAAAATACAACAATTGCTTTAATTATAAAAATGATGTATATCTTTTTAAAATTGAAGAAATTATGCAATAATTGAAAAAATTTGTTGAGCTTTCCGTCTTTATTTGTCGGAGTAATTACAACCAAAATAAATACAGTTATCAATAATGTTAAAAATACATACAAAGGAACATTGTTCATATATAATACCTCCGTATTTATTATACTGCTTTTTTGATTGTTTTAAACAAACAACCATATTAAATGCATTTTGCTTTTGATTGAGTTTTTCCCCATTTCAATTCTGATTTCATGTTGTTGAGAATCATCATTGGAGTAAGGACATTAATCAAACCAGATAATTTCAAAACCGTTCTTTTAATAAAAAGCAACAACATTTTCGTTGCAAGTTTGAGTTTCCAAAACTGCCATTTTGGCTCTTCTTACTTTTGCTTCTTTTATTATTTTTTTCATGAGCATCGTTCCAATGCCGTTATGGCGGCAATGATCGTCAAATATACAAATATAACTGATACGATAACAATTACTCCAACTTTTAAGTGATCCTTTAACATATCCGAGCAACTTTTCATCTTCCTAACTTAGATCCAAAAATTCATCAGCGAATGATTTCTCTGCCATTGTCTTTGAAAAAACATATTTTATTTGGAATCCATTTTCAACTTTGCAAATATCATAATAATCATTTGTTTTGATATATTCTTTTTTATCTAACTGTTTTATTTTTACATTTTCATACATTAATTTTTCAAGCTGCCGATCGGAACAACAAATACTCCATCTTTACGGCGATATGCATAATCACCGATTCCTGTTAATACCATCAAAAAAGAAGGTTTATTCATTTTATCGGTATCAATTTTATTTCTCATTGCTATAAGACTTTTTGCACCTCATTTATTATTTTTATTATACACCTATATTACAAATTTTAAAATAAATAACCGGACACTTGGCGATAAATCAATCCGACACTTGGCGCCTTTTCAATCCGGTATTTGGCTGAAAATCAATCCGATGATTGGCAAAGTACATTTAAAATGAAACGGGTTTTTGCTCAATTTTAAACACATTTTCCGCTATTTTAAGAACAACTGATTTATTAAGCTGCAAACTTTAACATTGCAGAATACAGACAGCAATAAGAACATAAGAATTATTATTTTCTCTCTTTGCATTTTTCTAAGTATCAAATTTATTTTTACCAAAAAAATAATTATCGCAAAAATTCATATCATAATAAAACGAGCAATAACATATATTATGTCACCGCTCGTTCTTAACTATATCAATTATTTCAGTTAAATCTTCGATAATATAATCGGCCTTACTTTGATCATAGTTAAAGCGATCATCTCTTTTCGCAATAACCGTTAATCCGGCTCTTTTACCGGCTTCTATACCTAAATCAGAATCCTCTACAACAAAAATTTTTTCCTTTAGATGATCATATTTGCTTTTAGCATACAGATATACTTCCGGATCAGGCTTACTTTCATGAAAATCATCGCCGCTGATTAAGTAATCAAAATAGTTCCTTATGTCATAGAGATCAATAATATAATTAATGCTTTTCATATTCGATGAGGAAACCAACGATAAATGATGCCCATCTTTTTTCAACCTGTGTAGAGTTTCATTTAGGTTTTTCATTTTCAGTTTATTATAATCTATCGGTTCGGCATTTTTGTAATATTCATCATGACAAGAACGATATTTTTCTTCATCAAAATTATCACCGAACCATTGATAAAATAATCGGATATCTCTTTTTGCGTTA
>JAUNFB010000133.1:1215-1512 GCA_030525245.1 Erysipelotrichia bacterium | reverse complement strand
CTTTAAAAACGAATTTTCCTCCATCACTTTTCCAAGCATTAGGTTCTATTGTCAACTACCCGCCAATGAATTGGCAGGCTTGGAGAGATGCTACGCATCCGTAACATCGCACCAACTTACCCAGATACAGCATGCTTACGAATCTGTCATCAGACAAAAAAGCAGAGGCACGCCAGTTAGATGGGCGGTTCAGGGTAGTGAGTTGCCAAACTACCTTTCTTTATTTCCTATAAGCTGGATGCTCTTAACTGAGCTAACCCAGCTTCTTTTATATTTACCGCAGCATTATAGTCACGG
>JAUNFB010000133.1:0-1205 GCA_030525245.1 Erysipelotrichia bacterium | reverse complement strand
GATATGGTGAGTACCGCACTGAGGGCACACCCATTCTTCTGTTCCTAGTTCAATGCGCGTACTTTCATAACCCAACCATCTCTCGCTTAAACAATAAGCCATAGGAGATAAAAAAAGCAGAACCTATTCAGATTCCGCTCAAATACTACTTATTAACTGCTTCTTTTAAAGCTTTTGCAACTTTGAATTTAACTGATTTGCTTGCTGCAATCTCAATCTTTTCTTTTGTTAAAGGGTTAATTCCTTGACGTGCTTGACGCTCAGAGATAGAGAACTTTCCAAATCCTGTTAAATCCACTTCTTTACCTTCAGATAACGCATTACTGATTTGTGATAATGTAGAATCAACAATAGCTGTGATTTCTTTTTTAGTAGCGTTAGAATCTTCAGCAATTGCATCTACAATTTGTTTCTTAGTCAATTTTTCCATTATAAATACTATCCTTTCACGGCTAAAAAGCCTTCAAACAGTCATATAATAACACCTTTGGCAGGTGTTTGCTATGATTTTTGATAGTGCAAATAAGAAACACTAACATTTTCCCTAGACAATTAAATGAAAAAAGTGTACCTTATAAAGTAGCGGATACTGTATAAAGTAATTGTAGAAAACTAACATAAAATTGTTATCTGCTACTCATCGTCAATCTTGTGGCTTTAGAGGCAGCCGTGTTTGGCGGTAAATTAACAAATATGGTGTTTGATCAAACCATTATATTTTAAGGTGTTGCGAGCCAAATCCTGTCCATGTGCATTTCGGAATACTAATCTGAAATGTGTCGATTCTGCGAGGAAAATTTGCACGATTAACTAACTTCAATGTATGTGAATAGGGAATCAGGTCATTTTATTAAACTTTATTTAAATTTAACTTATTTTACATTTAATTTAATATATTTAGCCATAGTTCAGAAATTTATATAACCATAGTTCAGAAAATTTTAGTTTACCGTAGTTCATTTAATTATTTAGTCGACCATAGTTCAGAAATTTATTTGATTTGTATTTGAAACGTATTTGTCCAGACCTGACACATATAAGATACCTGTTAATTTGTTTGGTGAGTCCCACCCTCAGCATAAAAAGCTGTAAAGCGCACGGATGGAGTCCATTTGTACCTTCGGGTGCAGGGATAGCTTTCTGCAATTGGGATATCACATTGATTTTGTATGTTTCACGTGTTGAACTGAGTAAGACTTAAGGGG
>JAUNFB010000132.1 GCA_030525245.1 Erysipelotrichia bacterium | reverse complement strand
AATAGACGAATATCAAAAATACAAAGTAATAAGACCGATATTAAAAGATTGGGAATATGATGAATTTCACATGCCGATTATAAAGAAAACAGGCATAGAAATAATTGATTGGAACAACATTGATGCCTTAGGCTATCAAAATTTAAACAAAAATAAAGATAACACTAACAATTTGATTTTAATGTTCAACTATGACAAAGTTTTACTTTCGTTGTGGAACTCACCATTAAAGAAAATAGCATTATTTAAAACTTGCGCTGCTATTGCCACACCGGATTTCAGCATATATCCATCAATGAACTACAATGAAATAAGACATAATGTTTATATGAATCGTTGGTTAGGTTGTACTTGGCAATCTTACGGTTGTATTGTTTTTCCTACTGTCGGATGGGCAAAGCCGGACACATATGACATTTGTTTTAGTGGATTGGAATATGGTTCAATTCCTATAATTTCCACTCTTGGTTGCCATGAAAACGCAGCAGATTTTCTTGCAGGATTTAATGAAATGAAAGCACGAATCAATCCACCTCTTATAATTGTCTATGGTGATATGATAAAGGGAATGACAGGTACTTTTTGTAATTTCCGATATAACGAAGCTTTTAATCAAGAATTCAAGCAACTAAAACTCGAGCAGGTATTTACTGTAAAGGAGGTTGCATAATGGGTTCAAGAGGTGCGTTTGTAAATGTAAATAAAGATGATTTTTCTTTTGCAGAAGGTGGGCAACACTATAATTCTATTGGTTGCTTGTCAAGTAATCCAAATGTAAAAGTTCTCATTCAAGATTCTAATAATGTAAAGGCTCCGGAATTTTCACATACATCTGAAAGAATTTATGCAATAGTTAAAGACGGTAAACTTAAACATTTAGCATATTATGACGAAAAGCACAGGCAATCGGTGAGCATAGACTTAGCACACCCTCACAACGGAATTCAACCTCACAGGCATGTATATTTGAGTCATAACAAAAAAGACCCCGGTGTTCCACCTACAAAAGAAGAATTAGTTCTAATAAAGAAAATACAAAAGGAGTTTCACCTAAAATGAGGATAAACGAGTACAATTCTCTTGAAGAATTCACATCACAATATATTGGCGAATGGGCACCTTCGGAAAATCATTGGTTCGGTCTGGATTTTTCTTACAATGGTACAGAGTATAGATTTAACACCGGCTCAATGTATGAACAACAAGATACTATTCTGCCTAACGGCAAAAAAGCGTTGTTTGGATTATATCGTAAAAGCAATGATTCTAAATCGAAAAAGGAGTATACTCTGCTTGAAGAATTTGCCAACATGAACGACGCATTGAACAGTACTTGTATTGAAGGAATTGCTTTCAAAAAAATTATAATGGATAATAACACGGAAATACTTGGTCAAGACTAAAAAAATCCCCATTGACGCTACCAACATCAATGGGGATTCAAAGGATACAAAATCCTTCAAACTATATATCTAGTTTACACTAAATCATTAGTTTTGTCAACTTCAACAACAAA
>JAUNFB010000053.1 GCA_030525245.1 Erysipelotrichia bacterium | reverse complement strand
TAGATATTGATTATCATGTTGACAATGAATATCTACATAATTACTTAAACAATCTTTGATGAAAGTCAAGGTTGTAACTCTTTGATTTAATCTGACTGTACTCTTTCCTTCTTTGGTAATTTCTCTTGTAACTATAAAGTTTTCACTATCATAACCTGCTTCTGCCAATTTATCACTTAATTCTTTATTAACCGTAAAAACACCTTCAATGATCGCTTTATCTTGACCGTTTTTGATCATAGAAGAAGTCAGCTTAGAACCTATAAGGCAAGAAATACCGTCAATAAAAATACTTTTCCCGGCACCGGTTTCCCCGGTAAAGACATTGAAACCGTCAGAAAAATCAATACTTAATTCATCTATCAAAATAAAATTACGAATATATAGATTTACCAACACAACTCATCAACCTCACTTATGCAATTTAAAACAAAACTTTTAACAAAATATAAGAGATATTCTTTATTACCATCACCGCCTCGGATAGGAGACAGACAATATTTTTTTAAATACAGTTCATATCCTTGAGCTATTTTAATCGTTTCATTCAATTTTGCTAAAATAATTTTATCATCTTTAACTATTCCTTGTCCATTAAGAAATTTGTTACCTACTTCAAATTGCGGTTTAAATAATACTACAGCTTCATTTCCATCTGATAATACAGATGATATACTGGGAAATATTTTAGTGCAGGAAATAAAAGAGACATCCATACAGATGAAGTCTATTGTCTCAACGAAATCATTACTTGTAAGATAGCGACAATTGACTTTTTCTTTAACAACTACTCGACTGTCATTCCGCAATTTATCGGCAATTTGATTTTCACCGACGTCATATGCATATACCTTTTTGGCACCGAATTGTAAAGCACAATCACTGAACCCTCCGGTAGATGCTCCGATATCCAAAACTGTTTTGTCTTGTAAATTGAGCGCAAAATTTTTGATTGCGGCTAATAATTTATAACCTCCGCGCGATACAAATTCATAGTCTTCTTTATCCACATTTATTACATCATCATCATTTATCTCATAACCGCTTTTTGTAATTATGCGATTGTTGACTTTAACTTTTTTTCCTTTGATTGCTAATGATGCTTGTGAACGGGAATTAAAATATCCCTGTTGAGTTAAATATATATCTAAGCGCATATTACCAAGTACGATTAATTAATGAATTTATTAATTCTTTACTATTTGCAAAATTAAGACTGTCTTGATCTAAAATAGTATTGATTTCCGCAAACAATTGCCGAACATAGTTTTGGGCTTTATCCATTGATAACAAAGAAATATATGTCGATTTTTTATTTTTTAAATCACTTGTGGATTTACCTAATTGATTACCGGCGCTTAAATCTAATATATCATACTGTATTTGGAAAGCGATGCCTAACTTATTCCCTACTTCTTTAAAAAGGGGAATATATTCTTTTTTATCGGCAATAATTGCCGCGCAAATCAAAGGCAAGCTTAATAATCTGGCTGTTTTTAGTTCATCCATTTCAATTAATTGTTCTAATTGTACTGTTTTACCCTCATAACTTTTATCCAATGATTGTCCTTTAATCATTCCGTCTTTACCGGCAGAAGAAGATATATATTTTATTAATTCAACTTTTTGTTGTGCAGAATAAAGACCGTTACAAATATTTTCAAAAGCAAATGTCAGTAATGCATCACCGGCTAAAATTGCTGTTTCTTCATCAAATGCTTTATGGCAAGTCGGCTTTCCCCTTCGCAAGTCATCATTGTCAAAAGCCGGCAAATCATCGTGAATCAATGAATAAGTATGAATCATCTCAATGGTTGCTCCGCAACAAAAACCTTGTTGATAAGGAAAATCAAAATCCTTTAAACAGTTCAACAACAGTAAAGGGCGCAAACGTTTGCTGCGGGCTAATAATGAATAATTCATGGCTTTTTCTACGATATAGTCTTCTGCAATCAATGAAGATAAGTAAGTTTCAAATTCATCTTTATTAATCATTTTTTTGCTCCTGAGATAATTTGTTTAATTCAGCTGAAACTGCCTCCAATTTTTTATTACAGTAATCAGCTAATTTCAATCCTTCTTTGTATAAATCAATTGCTTCATCCAAAGGACAATCATTTTTTTGCAGTTTTTGATTGATTTCTTCTAATTTTTGCATTGCATCCTCAAATGATATTTTATCTTTCATCGTTATTCCTTTCCAATACTTGGGCAGTTAAACTGCCATCATAATATTTAATTTTTATCTTTTCCTGTGTTTTAATTTCATTTATTGATTTAATCAGTTTGTCTTGACTGTTATATGTTAATGAGAAACCTTTACGCATAATATTAAGCGGATTGGTTGTTTCTAATAAAATTAATTGTTTTTGCAAGCGATTTTCTTCATAATTGAATTTCTCTTTTAACTTGTTATATAATTCTATCTTATATTGTTTATTATCTTTGATATAAAGTATTACTTTTTGTTTTTGTTGCAGAAGATTACGGTTTAATAATTGTTCTTGCTGTCGAAAAATCAAATAGTATTTATTAATAAAGTTGTCGACATTTTGCTTCATTATATTTTTTATGTTTTTTAACATCAGTAATATTTTTTCAATTTTAAAGCAAAAAGAATTAAGCGAATTGACATAATAGTCCAGAGTTTGTTGTTGATACTGTATTTTACTTATAATTGACTTTCGCAATAATAATTTGTAATTATTAAGAGCAGCTTGTACTTCAGTAGATAATGGCGTAACAGCACTAGCTGCTGCAGTAGGTGTAGCACAGCGCAGATCAGCAACCAAATCAGCAATCGTTGTATCTATTTCATGTCCTATACCTGTTACTAGCGGTGTTTTTAAATTATAAATGGTCATAGCCAATTTTTCATCATTAAAGCACCATAAATCATCCACCGATCCACCGCCGCGAGCTAATATTATTACATCGCTATTGCTTTCATCGGCTTTTTTTAATGCATTAATAATGTCATTTACAGCTTCATCACCTTGAACCAAAGCATAAAACTCATTCAAATGTGCAATCGGCCAACGTTTATTAATTGTTATGCGGATATCTTGCAGAGCCGCAGTATTAGCGCCTGTCACTACCGCAATGTTTAATGGGTAAGCCGGAATGGATTTTTTATGTTCAAAAGAAAAATAACCTAACGGTTCTAATTTATTCTTTGTTTGTTCAAATTGTAAATAAAATTTTCCAATACCTAATGGTTGCATATCATAAGCAATCAGCTGTAATTGTCCGCTTTTTTCAAAGACATTTATGCTGCCACGGATAATTACCTGTTGTGACACTTTAGGTATAAAATTTATTTTACTGTTAGCGGACTTGAACATGGCACAATTAATAAAAGCATTGTTATCTTTAATACTAAAATACCAATGCCCGCTGTAATGGTTTGTAAAATTTCCGATTTCACCACAAACAGTTACATCGGATAATAAGTAATCGTTGGATAATTCTTTTTTGATATAGCCGACCAAATCAGCAACAGTCCACATTTTTTTGTCAATCATAATTGATCTAAGACACCATTAATAAATTTAGGTGATTTATCATCACAATACTTTTTGGCGATTTCGATTGCTTCGTTGATAACAACTGCTCTATCAACTTTATTTTCATTTAATTCATAAGCTGAAAGCAACAGTATAGCTTGTTCAACATAACCCAATCTGTTGAATTGGTATTCGATTAATTTTGGTTCAATCTGAACAATTAATTCATCTAAATTATTAATTACTCCAACAGTACTTTCAACAATAAAAGCAATCGAACCCTTATCATTTATATCCAAATTTTCATCAAAAATTTCGTTTATATCTTTTCCTGTCAACAAGTATTGATATAAACAAGTCATAATTTTTATTCTTTGTTCTCTTCTTGTCATAATCTACCTACTATATATAAAATCCTCTTATATTAATATTAACGATAATTTCTTTAATATTTGTCATCTGTTTTATCTCATTTAAAACATGTTGTTGAACTTCCTGAGAAATTTCATTTACATTACGACCGATTCTAACCAAAATATTCATATTTAATACAAGATGATTTTTTTCAACTTTACAAGAAATATTTTTACGAAATTTTGTGCTGAGTGTAACCATAACATCATCCATATCTTCAATACTGTATTTAGCAATTGCTTCAAATACCGCAACCGATAAACCGATAACACCGATACTTTTATCTTTTCTGTTTGCTACAATATATTCTACTGCCATAAAAACACCTCTCTATATCATTTTAGCATACTTTTATCTTTAGTTAAACCTTCCGGAAAGTAAATATCTGTATTACCATTGCGATAAGAGATATAATTTCCATTTAGTTGATAACTCTCTTTATCGATTTCAACTGAAAAATCTCCGTCTTCAGGTAAAACATTTTTACTGTCAATTATGTGTTTATTTTTAATATCGACATTTGCCTTGTATATTCTTCCTAACAAATAATTGACCGTAGTAAAATCGCCTTGTTTAACAAATGAAATTATTTCAGTGGAATTGATTTTGTGATTGTTAAATAAAACATCATCAACTATATCTACTTTAAAATTTTTCAATGCGGAGTTTATTAAGTAATCTACTTTTCCTATTCCCTTGTGACCGAATGAATAATCCGGACCACATACTAATGTATCTAAATTGAATCTGTTTAAGAAATATTCAATAAATGTATCAGGAGTAAGATAACTGATTTCTTTGGTAAAATTTATTAGGATCAATTCTTGAATTCCTAAAGAATACATTATTTCTTCTTTTTGTTTTAAAGTTGTTAAATGCTTGCGATATTTATCATTGGTATAAACAGTTTTAGGATCAGGATCAAAAGTTATTGCTGCCGGTATAAATTTGTCAGCCGCCAATTCCACCGTTCTTTCGATTAATTTCTGATGTCCTAAGTGTACGCCATCAAAATTTCCTATACATGCAATATATTTCATTACCATAAACCTCTTTTGCTGTAATACAGACCGTCTTCTTCATTTTTTTCATAGGCCGCGATTACTTTTCCTTGAGCTGTAATCATAATAACCTTTTCTTGACGACCATCCAATTTTAGTTTTTTTCCTTGATAAACCCTTGTGGGATCCTTTAGTTCAACATAAGAATAATCACTTAACAAATCATAAGTTGATATTAATTTGTAATTACTTGCTGCCAAATCAGCTAATGTATAAGCTTGATCCAATGAAAACTTATCTATCTTTGTTCTGGTCAATGCAGTCATTGTAGCATAGTTATTTAATCTTTCCGCTATATCTTTAACTAATGAACGAATATAAGTCCCGGTTGAACAAACTGTGCGAAAAACAAACATATCTCTGCTAAATTTTAATAATTCCATTTCGTAAATAAATATATCAATAGGTTTTCTTTCAATTTCAATATTTTCTCGTGCTAAAGAATATAAATGTCTACCATTGACTTTCTTGGCGGAATACATTGGCGGAATTTGTTTACTTGCACCTAAAAAGCCTTGTAATGCATCTTTTACCATTTGTTCATTTACTTCAACTATTTCTTTTTCACCAATCACTTCACCAGTAATATCCAATGTATCGGTTATAAAACCTAATTTCATTGTACAGATATATTCTTTACTGTGATGACTTAAAAAAGGTAAAACTTTGGTAGCTTTTCCGCAAGTTAAAATCATCAATCCGTTAGCTAAAGGATCCAATGTTCCTGTATGACCTATTTTCTTCTCATTTAAGGCTCTTCTTGCTCTTAAAACCAAATCGTGAGAACTAATACCGCTATCCTTATTAACTAAAATAATTCCATCCATAAATTCACCCATAAAATGATATCATATTTAGTTAAAAATAAGTTATAATATTTCCGGTGATATTATGAAATATTTAAAAAAAGTTTTAGGAAGTTTACGAAAAGCCGATAATGATTATGATTTAATCAGAGACGGTGATAGAATATGTGTCGGTATTTCCGGAGGGAAAGATTCTTCTACACTACTTTATTGTTTGCACCTTTATCAAATGTTTTCCAAAAAGAAATATGAAATTATACCGATATACTGTGACATGAATTTTAAAGAAAATAATATTGATGAATTGATAACATATTTCAAGCAATATAATATTAATATAGTAAAATATCCGACAAAAATAGCCGACATTCTCAATTTGAACTTAACACCCGAAGGCAAAATGGAATGTTCTCTTTGTTCAAGGCTGAGAAAAGGAGCCATTATCAATGCCTGTAAAGAATACAACTGTAATAAACTAGCTTTTGGTCACCATAACGATGATGCTGTGGAAACATTATTTATGAATATGATTCATGGCGGACGAATCGCTACTTTCAAGCCAAACACTTATTTGGAAAGAAGTGATATAACTTTAATAAGACCTTTAATTTACGCATACGAAAGTGACATTATTAAAATTGCACAAGACAAACAGTTTCCCATTGTTAAATCAGGTTGTACCAATGACGGCAATACCGAAAGAGCTAACATGAAGAAAATGCTGAATGAAATGTACCACCGATACCAATGCAAAGATAATTTCTCCTTGATGTTGAGAAACTATTCTAAAGTTGATTTGTTCAAACCCAAAAAGGAAAACGAGTAAAAATCGCTTTCCTTTTTCATTACTTTTTACCAGGAACATAGCCTTGAGGAAATTCCGGATAAAATACTACTGTTTCAATAGGATATATTGTTGTATTTCCTGTTTCAAAATCATAATCGAATAGTGATTTTCAATTTTTTCTTTGAACATCAATTGATTTTCAGCACTCTGATAATATACATGAAATTTAGAATAGTATTTATCAGATGTTTCATTCTTGATTTCCGGTACTACCC
>JAUNFB010000131.1 GCA_030525245.1 Erysipelotrichia bacterium | reverse complement strand
AAAACAGCCCTCTCAGAATTGTTATTAACATAAAAATATGTTATCCACACATTTTTCCTCTTCCAGCCTCTTCATTTATGTCGAATAACATTTTTCTATACTGCTCAACATACCCGGAAATATCAAATCGTTCACAGCATTCAAACATTTTTATTATTGTGTCTTGGCTAACACACTCTAACCGTGTGTTAGTGTTACAAATATCAATGATTCTTTTCTTTGTTTCTTCATCTTTGTTTTTAAAATATTGAAGGGTCAACAAAATCAAATCACAATAATCATCCATCATGCCTTTTATAATATCCACAAGAAACGCTTCTTCGCCAATAAGTTTTCCGGACAATAATTCCTTTTGCGTTTTCCCTTCAAATTTTCTATAACCTTTTAACAAAAGACTTATTTTGGTTTTTTGCTGTTCTTTACATACGGCTGAAACATATTTATCTACAACTTCAAGCTGATTATAAATCTCATGAAAGCTTTGTTTACAACTCTCATAATCTTGATTTTCAATCGACTCAACAATACGCCTTTTGATAATTGCCATGTTTTTTAACTCTACTAACGCAAGAAATATTGGATGATACACGCTGCGAAAAGCAACGTATGCAAGATTATTGTTGTTTTTGTACTTCTTGTTGTATTGGCAAATTAAATCAATCAATGGAGCTTCAAGCATGTTGCCAACACTATAACTGTAATCATTCTCTGATATTCCGCTCGTTGCTATTGAATCATCTGAATAAACATACCCATTAGGACACAATATTAACTGTCCTTGATCAACGTAATTATTTTTTATTGTAAACTTCACGACACCGTCGGGAACGGAAACATTAATTTCTTGATAGGAATTGATATCATCTTTTTGCAGATTTTTAGCCCTGCCTACAATGTCAATTCCATTACCGAGGTCGTTGCCCAGAAAAATAAAATCTTTCAGGATATTTTTGTATTTCTTCAGGTTTTCTTCAAGTCTCTCTTTTGTCAGTCCTGCCTCAAAATGAAATCTATCCGGCGAGTACTGAAACTTTGCCTTTTTAGGCTTAATCGTATGTTTTTGATTAAAATCATTGATAGAGTTTGCTAACTCTTCACTGAATTCAAAACAGTTTGTATTAATGCCGATATGGTCTACACAAACATCACTGTTTGCAAGCTTATCAAGTATCATTTTTATCTCATCAACATAACAGGTAGCCTCTCCGCCTGTCAAAAGAAGTTTGTTAATAAACTTAACATTATCTATGAGGGCATCTATGTGTTCCGGTTTAATTGCCATTGGCTCAGGATCGCCCATCATACAATGTCTGCATTTTAAATTACACTTAGTACCGAAAATAATTTCAACTTTTCTTATGCTTAATCTCTTATCGTTTTCAACTTTCATCAAGTTCCTCCCTTATGTTCTTATATCTGCTTTTAGATCTTTGCGCGAAACAATATGCAGCACATTCATCTTTCCTCACCTCACTTTCAAAAATAGGATATCTATAATAAAAGGCTATGCTTGTCAAACACGACAAAT
>JAUNFB010000130.1 GCA_030525245.1 Erysipelotrichia bacterium | reverse complement strand
TTTTTCATTGAAACACGCATCCTTTCATAGTATAATCTAATTAAAGATATGATAATTTAAGGTGGGATATGAATGAGAATAGTAGTTATGTCGGACAGTCACAGGAGAGTTTCTGCTTTGCTTGACATAATCGAAAGGCACAAAGACAACGCCGATTTATTTCTGTTTTTGGGTGACGGCAACGACGACCTCGATGAGGCTTTGATAATGTACCCGGACATCAAGCTTGACAGAGTCAGCGGAAACTGCGACTTTTATTCGCCGTACCCTGCAAGCAAAGTTATCGAATTTGACGGAAAGAAAATACTTTTCACACACGGTCATCCGTACTATGTTAAACACGGGTATCAAGATATTCAAAGAGAAGCAAGGTCAATCGGTGCCGACATTGTTTTGTTCGGTCACACTCACATCCCGTATATTGATATTGTGGACTCTATACATTATATGAACCCCGGCTCTGCCCGTGACGGTGTTTACGGAGTTGTTGACATTGAGAAAAACGGAATTATGATGTATCATTCGACAATTTAATTATACAAATGTTAAATTTTAAATATACACTTGTATAAATTTAATTTTGTGATATAATGTAACCATAAAATTGATTGTAAAGAGGTTACAGCTATGAAAAATCAATTATCATGCAGCGAAATTACAAAGCGAAAAATTGCGGCAGCATTAAAAGAGCTTATGCAAACCACACCTTTTGAAAAAATCACCGTTTCGGATATTTCAAACAAATGCGAAATGCACAGGCAAACATTTTACTACCATTTTCAGGACCGATACGAGCTTCTGGACTGGTTGCTGTATAACGAAATTATCAGCAAGCTTGTTGACAATTTTTCATACGAAACTATGGAAGAAAACTTTTTGATTATCTTTAATACGATGTATAACGACAAAAAGTTTTACCAAAATGCCGTTAAAATCAATATGGGTGATGTATACGCATACTTGTCAAAAATCGCCACAAATCAATTTGAAAAGATAATTGATGACATAATTAAGAAAAACAACTTAAACATAATTAACAATGACCACTCTGCCGTTGCAGAATTTTTCGGTTTCGGTTTGGGCGGAGTTATTATCAGCTGGATTTCCAAAGGAATGAAAGAAACACCCGAAGAAATGGCAAACAAAGTAAAATCTTTCACCGAGCAAATTTCAATTATCGTTGCAAAAAAATAAAAATACATATGTAAAGCCGTCAAACAGTTACAAAAATAACTGTTCGGCGGCTTTTTATTATACAATATTTGTAAAGTAATTCACTTTACGCAATAGGATATTTAAAGCAAAATTGTGGAAAACTATGTGGAATAAATGTTGAAACAACCGATTTTAGCATATTTTGGATGTGGAAAACCGTGTGGAAAGTGTTAAAAACAGTAAAGATTAAACTTTTACATACAAAAGAACAATATATTTCAAAAAGTAATCTTGCCTTTTCACAAACAGCTAACGAAAGTAAGATAACTTTACAAATCATAACCACCAGTTAAACTGGTGGTTTGCACAGGCCCTAAAAGGGCCGCC
>JAUNFB010000016.1 GCA_030525245.1 Erysipelotrichia bacterium | reverse complement strand
GTATTCAATCTGTATCGGCAGATAACTAGGAGAATAAGCAAATGTATAAAGCAACCTTATTACGTCGTGAAATAGATAATATTTTTCAAAAATACAAATCAAGTAAATTTAAGAAAAATGTTTTAAATGATGAAGACTATGATGATAGTTTTATTTTGCGAGTTGAATTCGCTTTATCGCAACTTGATAATGAAGAAAGCAGAATATTTACCAACGATTTTGTAGAAAAGGCCGACAGATATTGGTGGCAATCATACTATTCAAAGTCGACTTATTATCGACTTAAAGTTAGAGCTATGGAACGATTTTTGGATTGTCTAAATAAATAAATAGTGTTAATATAAGTGCAGAGGATCCAATAGGAGGGTTTAAGTAGTATGTTAAAAGGCATAGCAGCCAGCAGTGGAATTACAATTGCTAAGGCATATAAATTGGAAGTTCCGCAAGTTACAATTGAAAAAAAGGAAAGCAATCCGGTCGAAGAAGTAGAAAAATTTAAGGCAGCTTTACAAGCATCGAGAAATGACATTGAAAAAATCAAAGACAAAGCAGCAGCCAAGTTATCGGCAGAAGAGTTGGAG
This sequence comes from Erysipelotrichia bacterium, assembly GCA_030525245.1. Classification (GTDB taxonomy): domain Bacteria; phylum Bacillota_I; class Bacilli_A; order Erysipelotrichales; family Erysipelotrichaceae; genus UBA1783. Next base: position 30,617 of record JAUNFB010000016.1, on the reverse strand, counting down.
ATTTTTGATGCGCATTTGATGGTAGTTGATGATCCGGCATTAAGTGACGAAGTAATCACTATGATCGAAAACGAAAAAGTGAACGCCGAATATGCTTTGGAGACAGTTGCGAACAATTATATCGCGATGTTCGAAGGCTTAGATGATGAATATATGCGGGAAAGAGCAGCCGATATTAAGGATGTTACAACAAGGATTAAATATCATTTGTTAGGAGTAACAATTGCTGATTTATCGATGATTGATGAAGAAGTAATCATAGTTGCCCATGATTTAACACCATCGGATACCGCTCAATTAGACAGAAAATTCACTAAAGGATTTGCGACGGAAATCGGAGGCAGAACTTCTCATTCAGCAATTATGGCGCGCAGTTTAGAAATTCCGGCAATCGTGGGAATTCAAGGTGTTATGCAGGAAGTTAAACATGGCGATTTGTTAATATTGGATGCTTTAAAGGGACAATTGTTAATTAATCCTGATGCGGATACTGTTGCTGAGTATCAAGAAAAAGCAAAAAAATATGCCGAAGAAGTATTGGCATTAAAAGTATTGAAAGACAAGGAAACTGTTACCGTAGATGGACATAAGATCGAATTGGTCGGCAATATCGGAACACCGGATGATGTTAACGGAGTTATCGAAAACGGCGGTGAAGGAGTTGGATTATACAGAACCGAATTTTTGTATATGAATTCCAATGAACTACCTTCGGAAGAAGAACAATTTGAAGCATATAAAAAAGTTTTAGCGGCAATGAACGGAAAACCGGTAGTAGTCAGAACTTTAGATATCGGCGGCGATAAGAAATTGCCTTATTTGCCTATTGAACCGGAAATGAACCCATTCTTAGGTTATAGAGCGATCAGATTGTGCTTAGACAGAAAAGAAATATTCCGCACACAATTAAGAGCCTTAATCAGAGCCAGTGCTTATGGCAAATTGAGAATTATGTTCCCGATGATTGCGACAATTAATGAATTTGTGGAAGCAAAATCTCTATATGAAGAAGAAAAGGCTAAATTGGTAGCTCAGGGAATTGCGGTCGGTGAAGACATTCAAGTGGGAATGATGGTTGAAATTCCGGCAGCAGCAGTTTTAGCTGATGAGTTTGCTAAGTATGCTGACTTCTTCTCAATCGGAACAAATGATTTGATTCAATATTCAATGGCAGCTGACAGAATGAGCGAAAAAGTCGCTTATTTATATCAACCGTTTAATCCATCAATTTTAAAATTGGTTAAGATGACAATTGACGGAGCTCACAGCCAAGGAAAATGGTGTGGTATGTGCGGCGAAATGGCCGGAGAGCCGGATGCTATTTCGGTATTAATGGGCTTAGGATTGGATGAGTTCTCAATGAGTGCTACTTCGATTTTGAAAGCAAGAAAAGTTGCTACTTCTATTAATTATGCTCAAATGCAAGAAATGGCCGCAAAAGCATTGAAGTGTCAAAGAGCAGAAGAAGTATTGGATTTAATCCATTCAACAGTTAAGTAATGTTCAAAGGCAGTAATGAAAATTACTGTCTTTTTGTATATTAAAATTCAAAAAGATTGAAAAAATAAACCGATTATAGTAATTTATAGGTAGAAAGGAAATTAGTTAAAAGATGAAAAAGAGTAGTAGAAAAGCTGTCGGTTGGTTGATTTCTGCCGTATGTGTTACTGTTGCCGTAGTTGCTGTAGTGACTGTTATTAAAATCAAGGAACAATATAAATACGATGAAGATGATATTTTGTTGCCTTAGATAATTTGCCTTTCAAAAATAGGATTTTTTTAGATACCTTCTAATTATATGTCAGGAGGTATTTTTTTATGAAAAAAGCATTGTGGCTTTTAGCCGCATACTTAATTTATGTCTCATTCAGACTTTTGACTTCAAGCAGGGGAAGAATTAAATTGTTTAACTTCAGTATCGGTTGGCGATAATAGAAAGGAGATAAGATGAAAAAAATATTTGAAATTTTAACTTTGATTGCTTTTGCGATTGCGGTTTTGAAATTGGCAACATCATCAAGTGGCAGTTTCTCATTTAGAAGATTGAGAATTACATTTAGATAAAGTGAGCGGCATAAAGAATTGGGATAAGTCTTTAAGACCGCGAGAAAAAGCTCTTAATTATGGTATCTCTTCTCTGAGTGACTGTGAATTATTGGCTCTGATATTAAGATGCGGGAATAAAGGAAAGGATGCGATAAGTCTGGCTACGGATATTTTGAATCAATGTAGCGGTATCAGCGGATTGATGAAACTTTCTCTAAATGAGATGGTAAAATTAAAAGGAATCGGTTTAGCTAAAAGTTGCGAACTAAAGGCATCAATGGAATTGGTTAAGCGGGTCAGTTACAATGATTTGCTGGAATCGGATACCTTAAAGAATCCTCATAAAATCGTTTCTTGGTTACAAAAATATATTGGTAATGCGGAACAAGAGTTTTTTGTTGTTATTTTTTTAAATAACAGAAACGTTGTTGTCGGTTACAGTGAACTTTTTAAGGGGACAGGGAAAGAAGTTTCTTTTTCTGTAAAAAATATCTTTTCGCAAGCTATAAAATGCGGAGCAGAAAAAATCATCATGGCGCATAATCATCCTTCCCAATTTGTAAGCCCATCTTTAGCTGATGACAGTGCGACCAAAGAAATAGTTGAGGCAGGTGAATTGATGGACATTCCTTTGGTCGATCATATTATTATCAGTTACAATGACTATTACAGTTATCGGGAAAAAGGGGTTCTGCAAAAATTTGAGAATATGCTATAATAGGGTGACGGAGGTAATGTTATGAAGAAAAAAATGCTGGTCTTCTTGATAATAGCCTTATTGAGTACCGATTTGTATGGCTGTGCCAATGAAAAAGCAACGGTTACTACAACGGTATATGCAGTTAAATATTTAGTTGAACAACTTGCCGGGGATAAAGTTAATGTCGAGTATATCAGTTCCGATAATTTTATTCAAAGAGCAACTATTGTAGATAACTATGATGATATTTTACAAAAAACAACTGTATTTCTTTATATTGATGGACTGGAACCGTATTTGAGCCTTTATCCGGAAATATTACAGAATTACGACATGGAATTGATTAATTTAGCTAATCTTTCGGCAATTTATAATTTTAAGCGTTATAAATTAATCGAAGTAGGTGATGAAAGTGTTTTGAGGGAAGAAGAGTATTATTCTTCTGATTTGTTTGAACATGTTGATGAATATGATAAAGATCCGTTTATTTGGTTGGATCCAATCGCGATGAGCTCAATGGCGGTTACAATTAAAGATTGGTTATGCTCTTATTATCCTGAAGATACTCTTACTTTTGAAAACCGCTTTAAAGAATTACAACAAATCTTTGTTCGCATGGATGCTGAGTTTCAAAGTTTAAATGATATCAGCAATATTAAATTTGTTACTGTTACAGCATCTTTCGGCAATTGGCAGAAGTTGTACGGTGTAGAAGTATATCCGTTGATATTATCAAAATACGGAGCTTTACCTACCGAGGAACAGTTGGCTTTTATCGAAAGTCAAATAAGAGAAAACGATGTCAAATATATTGCTTATGATGATACTATTGTCGAACAGGATATGTTAGATCTATATGAACGGGTAAAAACCGATTTAGGTCTTGAAGAAATAGACTTGTCATCTTTATCTCGCTTGTCTCAAGATGACATCGAGAAAAATAAAGATTACATTACCATAATGTATGAAAATTTAACCGCTTTGGAAAAAGCATTTAAATAGAAGTTGTTAAACTTCTATTTTCACATTCGGAGGTTTTTATGAAAAAATTATTACTGATTGACGGCAATTCAATGCTTTTTCGGGCTTATTATGCGACGATATACGGTCAATCAATGACCACATCAAACGGAATACCCACTAATGCTATTTATGGCTTTGCCTTGATGCTTTCGAAAGCTGTTAAAACGATTGAACCGGACTATATGTTGGTGGCATTTGATCACGGAAAAGATACTTATCGCCACAAGGAATATCCGCAATATAAGGGTACTCGCAGTGAAACACCACCGGATTTAAAAATGCAGTTTCCGATCATTCGAGAATATATCGACGCTTTACATATCAAGCGTTACGAACAGGAGGGTTTGGAAGCTGATGATATTATCGGTTCCTTAGCTAAACAAAATCGACAGTTTGATGTGAATATATTAACTTCCGATAAGGACTTGTTGCAGGTAGTGGATGATAATATCAAAGTATGGTTGATGCATAAAGGGATAAGCGATATTGTAAAAATGGATCCGCAAGCCGTCTATGATCGTTTTCAATTGCGGCCTTTACAGATAATTGATATGAAAGCTTTAGCCGGTGATGCAAGCGATAATATTCCGGGGGTTCGTAAAATCGGCGATAAAACAGCGATAAAATTATTAAATCAGTATGGAACAGTAGAAAATTTATATGAACATATTGATGAACAAAAGGGGAAATTAAAAGAAAATTTGATTTTGGATAAAGACAAAGCCTTTTTATCCAAACATTTAGCAACCATAATGACAAACAGTAAAATTGAAGTTGATATTAATGATTGTCAATATCAACCGGAAGGTATTGATGCGTATAATTTCTATGCTCATTATGAGATGCGTTCTTTGGCATCCAAAGTAAAAATCGCCGATAAAGAAGAACAACAAACTGTTGATTCTGTTGAATTTAAAGAAAGATATTTTGAAAAGGCGGAAACACTTAACGCTATCAGTGGACTTACAGCCATCTATTATGAAGAAAACAGTGAGCAAGTGGCTTTGTGCAATAAAGAAAATTGTTATGTTTTATCGTTTGCTGATTTCATAAAAAGTGAACAAATCAAATATTATTTATCCAATGAAGAGGAGAAAATAGTTTACGATTATAAAAAATGGCTCCATTTAGGGGAAAAATACGGTTTTGAATTTAAGGGAACAGTTTACGATTTGATGATAATGGCTTTCTTATGCGACAGCAAGGTCAAAACAGCAGAAGATATGTTTAATAAATATCATTTACCTTTAACTGTTCAACAAACTGATTTATTTTCTCAAGATGATCAACTAGTTCAAAAATATTCTTCACGCTTATTCTTTTTAAAAGATGTAGTAGAAAAAGAACTATATGTCAAAAATATGAAAAAGTTGTATTGGGAAGTTGAACTGCCGTTGACGGAGGTCTTGGCGGAAATGGAAACAACAGGTATAAGCTGTGATATAAATGTTTTAGATAAAATAAGCAAGGAAACAAAAGATAAGATCGATTACTATCAACAGAATATTTGGAATTTAGCCGGTAAGGAATTTAATATTAATTCTCCAAAGCAATTGGCTGAAGTAATATATGATGATTTACAATTGGCTAAATCTACTAAAAGAAGTACGGATATTAAGGTTTTGCAGAAGTTGAGTCAGCGGCATCCGATAATAGAAGAAATAATACAATACCGAAAATATGCTAAGATTTATTCTACTTATTCTGAAGGATTGAAGAAGTATATCCAAAAAGATGGAAAAATTCATACGGTCTTTAACCAATGTATTACCGAAACCGGACGACTTTCCAGCAGCGATCCTAATCTGCAAAATATTTCTGTTCGTAACGAGGAAGCGGCTAATATTCGTGCCGCATTTATTCCCGATGCGAATTGCGTATTGGTAGGAGCGGATTATTCACAAGTGGAATTAAGAATGTTAGCCCACCTTTCCAATGAACAGAGTTTAATTGATGCTTTCAAAAACGGTCTTGATGCCCACACCAAAACGGCTATGGATATTTTTAATGTCAGTGCTGACATGGTGACTCCTACGATGCGTCGGCAAGCTAAAGCAATAAATTTCGGCATTGATTACGGCATGAGTGCATATGGGTTAGCGGAAAGATTGAATATCTCCATTGAGGAAGCTAAGAACTTTATTGCTGCCTACTTTCAGAAATATCCGCACATTAAACAATTTATGGATCAATCAATAGCCGATTGTCAGAAAAACGGTTATGTTACAACCATATTAAACAGGCGAAGAGAAATAACTGAAATTCAAAGTTCTAATCATAATTTGAAAGAATTCGGTAAAAGAGCTGCTATGAATGCTCCGGTACAAGGAAGTGCTGCCGATTTGATTAAAATAGCAATGATTAATGTCTATAGACGTTTGAAAAAACAAAATATGCGTTCAAAATTGATCTTACAAATTCATGATGAATTGATTTTAAATGTTCCGTTTGAAGAAAAAGACGAAGCCATGAAGGTTGTGAGAGAAGAAATGGAAAACGCAATGAAATTGAGTGTACCTTTGGTTGCAGAGGCTACTTGGGGGTATAACTGGTTGGAGGTAAAATAGATATGCCTGAATTACCTGAAGTGGAGACGGTGTTGAGGACTTTGGAAAAACAGCTCAAAGGTCAACAGATAGAACAAGTCAAGATGTTCTATTCAAAAATACTGGATAATATTGATGAAAATTATTTTATTGTTCATTTGCCGGGACAACATTTTGTTAATTTCGAAAGACGAGGAAAATATTTACTTTTCGTTTTGGATGATTACGTTTTGGTTGTTCACTTGCGGATGGAAGGTAAATTTTATGTTTATCCCAAAGATTATGACCAAAAAGACAAGCATACGCATGTGATCTTTTATTTGAACAATATGCAATTGCATTATAATGATGTTCGTAAGTTCGGTCGCTTTTATCTTTATAAAAAAGGTATGCCGATAGAATGTATAAATAAATTAGGCTATGAGCCTTTTGATGAAAATCTTACCGGTTGCTATTTGAAAAAATATAATCGTCATAATCATCAAAAGATCAAAACTCAATTGCTTGATCAAGAAATGATTGCCGGCATAGGTAATATTTATGCCGATGAAATCTGTTTTCAAGCCCAAATCAATCCTTTAAGACAAGCTCGTTTTATCAGTGGTGAAAAATATGATCAATTGATTAACGCTTGCCGTTTGATTTTGAAGGAAGCAATAAAACAGGGCGGAACAACAATCAGAAGTTATACTTCATCTTTAGGAGTTACTGGTCTTTTTCAGCTAAGTCTAAAAGTTCATAATCGTGAAAATGAGAATTGTTATAAATGCGGCAATAAAATTATAAGGGAAAAGGTGAATGGCAGATCGACTTACTATTGCCCTTATTGTCAAAAAAATACCGCAATAAAAATTGCCGTTACCGGTTCAATAGGTTCCGGTAAAAGTACAGTCATGGAGTATTTGAAAAATAATGGTTACAAAACTGTCAATTGTGACGAAATAAACCGTCAACTGTTAAGTGAAGAGGACATACAGTTGGAAATATCCAAGATTTGCGGTTGCCCCTTTGATAAAAAAGTATTGATTAGAGAAATATTTGGCGATACTTTAATAGGTAAGCAAGTTCAAACTTATTTACATCAAATGATTTATCAAAGATTGGAGAAATGGTTGAAAGATAATGAGAATGAACAAGTCGTATTTGCGGAAGTTCCTTTATTGTTTGAGTACGATTGGGATTACTTTTTTGACTATAATGTGGCAGTTATTACGGATAAAGATAAATTATATGAACGTCTGAAAGAAAATCGTCAAATGAACGAGGAAGAAATCACTGAAAGGCTGAATAAACAATTGCCTGCCGAAATCAAAAAAGAACGCGCTGATTTTGTTATCGAAAATAATGATCGCTCAATTGATTTGGAAAAAAAAGTTCAAAAAATGTTAAAAAATATAATATGATAAATAGGCTTTTCTAATCATTTTATTGCTGAATATGTTAAAATAGAATATAGTGATAAGTGTTGCTTATCGCTGTTAGGAGAGCAAAATGTTAGGTAAAGATTTTTATATTGTTAATATCAGTCAGCCGTTAATTGAAGGATATCAATATGTTATCTCTGCCTTTTATTTACCTTTAATCGGGAAAAAAGCTTTTAGTTTGTACCTTTTGTTATGCGCCGAAGCTCAAAAACCGATGATGGTAGAAATTGAACGTTTATGTTTATTAACCGAATTAGATATTGATAAATTGGAAGAAACTTTAATAAAATTGGAAAGATATAATCTTATTGTTACCTGGAAAAAGGGCAATACTTTTTTATTGTGTCTGAATTCTCCGCTAACCGCTCAACAATTTTTGCAGAGTGACATTTACTCCCGCTTATATTTGCAGGCAGTTGGCAGAAAACAGTATGAATTAAGTTGCAGCAAATACTTAAATAAACAGACAGATACGAGTGATTTTGAAAATATTTCTCACAAGTTTGATATTAATGTTTTGAATAATTGGACGGAAAATGATGAAAAAGCTTATCAGGAAAGCAAAAAAGATTTTTATCAACAGGAAACGGCGATAAACTTTGATTATGAAAAGTTCCTTAAACTGTGCAATGAATCATCGATTGTGTTTGCCTATAAATACCGTACAGAAAAGAATATGAAAGCTATCGGTCAAATGGCAACAGTTTTCTGTATTTCACCCCAAAGAATGTTTAAATTGGTTGGTAAAAGTATTGATGATAAAAATGAGTGTTTGGATTTGGAGAAACTTTATCAGTTGTGCTTAAAAGAAAAAAATGTAGAGATTTCTGATCACGACAACGAATACATGATGCAACCAGTTGAATATTTATATCGTCGGCAGAAAGTGGCAGTTTGTGCGGCCGATAAAAAACTGTTGGAGTATTTACAAGTTGATATGAAAATGAAACCGGAAGTCATCAATGTTTTGATTAGTCAAGTATTGCGAGACAAAAACCAAAGATTAGATAAAAACTATGTGGAAAAAGTAGCTTCCGGATGGGTGCGTTTAGGAATAGATAGTTTGGAAAAAGCCTTAAAACAAGACAGTTCGGAAATTAAAAATAACAAGATTGCTGCCGTTAAGTATAAAGAAGAAGATATGAATATGGATAAGACAGATTTGTCACAATTACGAAAGGAGTTGTTCAATAATGGCTGATATGAAAAAGGTGCAGATAAATATGCCGATTAAAAGCGATTATAAAGAACAACTGATTGCTGAATTGTTGGCAGATGAAGACATACAAAGTTTTTTGAAAAGTAAAAATTGGGATAAAAAGATTGTCAAAGAGAATATTGTATCTTTCTCCGATTGGCTGCAACAATATAAATATTGTAAAAAATGTACCGGATTGGTGATGTGCGATAAAAAGATGAAAGGCTATTGTCTGCAATTGGATGATCAATTTAATGAGATATTAACCGCCTGTCGTTATCAGAAAGAAGACGAACAGCAGTACGCCCATCAAGTCAACTATATTTTAAGCGATTTGAGTAAAAAATCTCTATTAAATGATATAAACGGGATATCTTTAGAAGGGGAAGACGATTATTACAAGGAGATTGTTTCTCTGTGTCGGCAATGGTTAAAAGAAAAGCCGTTAAAAGGTTTGTACCTGGTTGGTAAATTCGGTGTTGGTAAGACTTACTTAGCCTCATGTATTGCCAATCAATTAGCAAAAGAGGGACATAAGATTGCTTTTGTCAATATGCCTAATTTATGTGTTGACTTAAAAAGTAATATGACCGAAAAGGATTATATCGAAAATAAGTTGTCTAAAATGAAAAAGGCATATTTATTGGTTCTTGATGATATAGGGGCGGAAAATACCACGGCTTGGTTTAGAGATGAAATTCTATTTCCGGTATTGGATTATCGAATGGAAAACGGAAAAAGGACAATTTTTACCGGTAATTGCGATTTGAAGTCGTTAAAAAAACGCTTAACTATCAGCGGATATGGACAGGAAGACGAGGTTAAAGCAGCGCGTATTATCGAAAGAATACAAGTTTTAAGTAAACAGGTTCCGCTTGTCGGAGAAACAAGACGGTCTATATAGTTAAAAGGAGATGATTTTTATGAGCAGAGTAATCGGAGTGTTAACCAGTGGCGGAGATGCACCGGGAATGAATGCTGCTATTAGAGCGGTAACCAGAAGTGCATTATCTCGCGGTTACGAAGTATATGGCATAAGAGATGGTTATAAAGGTTTGATTGATGGTGATTTTGTTAAATTAGACAGAACTAGTGTTTCGGATATTTTGGCCAGAGGAGGGACTTTTTTAGGCTCTGCCCGAGTACCGGAGTTTAAAGATGAAGAAGTTCAAAACATTGCTATTAAGCAAATGCAAACAGTCGGTATGGACAGTTTGGTTGTTATCGGCGGAGACGGTACTTATCGCGGAGCTTATTCGTTGATAAAAAAAGGTATTTGCGTAGTCGGGATGCCGGGAACAATCGATAATGACTGTCCGGGAACCGAATATACTATCGGTTTCCATACTGCGTTGAACACGATCGTTGAAGCAGTTGATAAATTAAGAGATACCAGTGCATCGCATCATCGCTGTTCAGTTGTGGAGGTAATGGGCAATCATTGCGGTGATTTGGCTTTATATTCGGCAATTTGTTGCGGTGCAGAGGTAGCCATTATCCCTGAAGATGATTTTAGGGAAGAAGAAGCCTTGGCAAAGATATTACATCTTGATCGGGTAAAAAAGGGGCGTCATGCTATAATTATCGCAACAGAGAAGTTAATCGATGTATATGCTTTAGCGGATAAAATAACTAAAATGTCTACTTTTACCGGACGGGCGACAGTTTTAGGCCATATCCAAAGAGGGGGAGTTCCTGTTCCCGAAGATCGCGTTTTAGCCACCAGATTAGGTGATAAGGCAGTGGAATTATTGGCAGAAAATGTCAGCGGACATTGTGTGGGAATCGTAAATGATAAAATTGTCAGTGAAGACATAATCGAAGCTATCGATAAAAATAAAATGTATAAGAGTGACTTGTTGAAAGTATTCGAAAGAATTGCTTAGGAGGATAAAAAATGAGAAGAACAAAAATAGTATGTACTATTGGGCCGGCAAGTGAAAGTGAAGAAATGATGACTAAATTGGCTGTAGCCGGAATGAATGTTGTCAGATTGAACTTTTCTCATGGAACCCATGAAGAACATTTGCGTAAAATTAAATTGTGCAAAAAAATAAATGCTAAAAACAATTGGCATTTGGGAATTATGCTAGATACCAAGGGTCCGGAGATCAGAGTCGGTAAGATGGAAAATGATCGCGTAGATTTTGTCAAAGGCGATAAAGTAAAAGTGGTCAAGGAAGATGTAATCGGAAATAAAGAACGTTTCCATATCGACTGTGCCGAATTATATGATGATGTTCAGCAAGGTACCAGAGTTTTGATTAATGACGGTAAATTGACTTTAACGGTTTTGGAAAAAGATGAAGAAGGATTCATGTGTGAAGTATATAATTCAGGACCGATTATGACCAGAAAAGGCGTTAATGTACCTAATGTCAAATTATCTATGCCTTTTGTATCGGAAAAGGATGATTCCGATTTACGTTTCGGTGCTCGAAACGGAGTGGATTTTGTTGCGGCAAGTTTTGTCAGAAGAGCCGAAGATGTGCAGGCGATCAGAAACATTTTAGATGAAGAAGGTCACCCTGAAATTGAAATAATTGCTAAAATTGAAAACCAAGAAGGTTATGATAATTTAGAAAGCATCTTAAAAGTTGCTGATGGTGTAATGGTTGCCAGAGGTGATTTAGGAGTTGAAGTATCTTTGCAATTTGTACCTATTTATCAGAAAAATATTATCAAAATTGCCAATAAAATGGGTAAACCGGTAATTACTGCTACTCATATGTTGGAAAGTATGGTTTCCAATCCACGCCCGACCAGAGCTGAGGCTAGCGATGTTGCCAATGCTATATTCGACGGTACCGATTGCATAATGTTATCTGCCGAAAGTGCCAGCGGAGAATATCCAGTTGAAGCGGTAAAAACAATGGCAACAATTGCTGAAGAATGTGAAAAAAATTATAATTATCAACGCTATTTGGAAAGAGCTATTGATGATTCGACCAGAAGTATGTCTGATGCTATCGGAATCTCTGTTGCCGAAAGCTGTTTGACAATGCAGAATGTCAGTGCCATTATGGCTTTTACGGAAACAGGCGGAACACCGAAGCGTCTGATGAAATACAAACCTTGTGCTCCGATTATTGCTGCTACAAATTCTTTATCTACTTGTCGTAAGATGGCAATTTATTCTAATGTGACACCGGTATATGCTCCTAATATTGTGGACAGTGATTTATATGATATTACAGCGTCACAAGTAGCCAAACAGATGAAATTACCGGTAGGTTCGACTTATATTATTACTGCCGGATGGCATGCCGGTCACGGCAATACCAACACCATGCGTTTTGCGGAAGTAACCGAGGATTAACATGGATAAAGCATTGTTGCGTAAATATGCGTCTTTAGCTGTCAGAAGCGGAGTAAATGTACAACCGGGACAATTGTTGGTAATAAATGCGCAAGCAAATCAATATGAGTTTGCCGGATTGTGTGTTGAAGAAGCTTACAAGGTTCACGCCGGGAAAGTAATGGTTAATTATGTTGATGAGAACCTTCAACATTTAGATATGTTAAATTGTACAACAGAGACATTATGCGATATTCCCGATTATCTGTATGAAGCAAGGAAGTATGCTCAGGACAAAAAAGCGTGTTTTTTAAGTATTGTCAGTGAAACACCGGGTCTGTTTGCCGATGTGGACAGTACTAAGATTAGCTCTTATCAACAAGCGAGAAATAAGAAAATGTCTCCGCTTTATCGTTATATGATGAATAATGAAGGTCAATGGTGCGTTATCGCTTTACCTACTGTCGGTTGGGCAAAAAAAGTATTTCCGGATTTGGAAGAAAAAGAGGCTTTACAAGCTTTGTGGAAAGCTATTTTGCAGAGTGTTAAGGTTGATGAAAATAATGATCCTGTAGAGATTTGGACACAGCATGATAAAAAACTGAAATATTATTGTTCGGTATTGAATAAGCATCATTTTCAAAAATTACATTTTACCAACTCTTTGGGAACAGACTTATATGTTGGCCTGGTCAAAAAACATAACTGGGTAGGCGGAAGCAGTCTTTCGACATCTAATGTACAATTCAACCCTAATATGCCGACAGAAGAAGTGTTCTGTATGCCGGATAAATATAACACAAACGGTACGGTATATGCCAGCAAGCCTTTAAGTTATAACGGTAAGGTTATAGACAAATTTAATTTTACCTTCACTGACGGTAAGGTAACCGATTATCATGCCGAAAAGGGTGAAGATATTTTGAAATCGCTGTTGGAAAGCGATGAAGGTAGTCGCTATCTAGGAGAAGTTGCCCTGATTTCTTATAATTCTCCGCTTTCTTTAAGCAACATTTTATTCTATGAAACATTATTTGATGAAAATGCTTCCTGTCATTTGGCATTAGGGGCATCATATCCGGAAAATGTAATCGGCGGTATGAATATGGACGATGAACAATTGGCTCAAGAAGGAGCAAATGATTCGATCATTCATGTTGATTTTATGTTCGGTACACCGGATTTGAAAGTAGAAGGTATCAAAGAAGACGGTCAAAAAATTATTGTATTTGATAAAGGCAATTTTGTATTTTAAGGAGGAAACTTATGGATTTTGAACAATTAGTCAGCAAATATCATAATAATTCGGCTAATGAACAAGAAAGACAATATGTTGAGGAAACGGTTTTAAATGCCCGAAAAATTGCGAAAACAAGACTTGAGGGTGATAAATATGTCAGTTTTGCTGCTAAAGTTAAAAAGTTCTTTCTAAAATTATTGATCATTGTCATTATTTTAATATCTTTATTCGGTTACGGTTATTTTAAAGTAAGTAATTATGCCAAAGAAAATATGGCTTACGGAAGAACTAACGCCGATGAAGCGGTTATTAATTATCTTAGCCAAAACTTAGGTGTTTCCTCATCACGCACATCCATAACAGCTTATAAAAGAAAACTTGTGCTGACAGTTCCTTTAGAAAGAAGTTATTATCTTTACGAATACACTTTAAAAGTAGGTACAAAGGAATATTATGTTTGCTTGGATTCTTACAGCGGGTTTACTGAAAGCATCGATACTGGCGTCCAATAATAATACAATGTCAACTTAAATAATTGACACTGCTTTTATTAAAAATAAAGCAGTGTTTTTTTTGCTTTAAAATCTTCTAATTTTTTTTGGTGCATGATACAATATTTTTAAGAATAATGAAAGGGGTTTAAATGCAAATGGAACCTGACGGATAAAATGGGCGGATTTTAAACCGGATAACTGAAAACTTTTGGAAAACACAAATGTTATGTTATGTACAGAAAGGAGAATTATATAACATGAAAAAATTATTTATTATATTTATTGTTTTAACTATGTTATTCGGCTGTAAAGCAAATAATGAAGATCCGAATAATACGGATAAACAAGAAGAACGTCTTTGGATAGTTCCGGAATATCAATCTTTAGATTATGACACTTATTATCAAAAAGAAAAGATTTTAACTCAACAGCAGGTTAATTTAGAAATACATGCTGTTGATTCTAGATATGGAACTGCATATGATATAGATGCAGCTAAAGGATTGTTTATAGAATTTTTCCCGCCGGATCCTGATTCTCAAGGGCTTGAATATCAAAAACAGTATGTTTGGGAAAGTGATGATGCTTACAAATATAAAGGAATAGGAAGAGCAAACGGTTATTGGTTTTATCTTCAAAAGAGTACCGGAAAAGGTGATGCTTTGGTACGTACCGATTATTTGGGGAAAGAACAGTTTTTGATGGATAATTTTGCTTTTGCGGATTGTTATGATATCTGTTATCCTGATGATGATGTTTTATATATCTTAAAATATGACAGCTTTAATCAAGATTATACTGTGAAGTTATACAGAATATATCAGGACAGTGTAGTTGATGAAATAGATTCAGGAATATTGGCGGCAGATGATTGGAAACCGTCGTTTGAAATACAGGAAAGTTCTTATCATATTTTATATAAGGCAGAAAATCCGGATTATACTGCAAAAAAACAATACTTTTCAGAAAATCCGGAAGTTCTAAATCAATTGTTGGCGAAATATAATGTTCAATTGAAAGAAGCATCTCCGGCAACAGATCAATATAATAGTTTTGTATATCACGCCTTGATTCAAAAAGAATACGGAATAAATTTTTTAGCGCTATTTGATTATAATGTTATGACAAAGAAATTGACATATGTACCGGTAGATCAGGAATATGAATTTCCGACCGATGAATATAATCCTTATAAATAAATATTAGTTCAACAAGATGGAGAGAGGTATTAGTTCTTCATCTTTTCTTTAACGATATTAAAGAAATTTTAACAATTATTGTTTTAAATAATTTGTATAATAATTGTGGTGATAGTATGTATAACATTTTAATTTGTGATGATGAAAAAGATATTGTTAAGGCTTTAAAAATTTATTTGAGTGAAAACAGTGAATATAATTTGTTAGAAGCTGAAAACGGCCAAAAGGCTTGGGAAATAATTGAAAAAGATGATATTCAATTGTTGTTATTGGATATTATGATGCCGGTAATGGATGGATTAACATTGCTGAAAAAAATAAGAAATTCCGATAATAATGTACCGGTAATTTTGTTGACTGCTAAAAGTGAAAGTGAAGATATTATCAGCGGTTTGAATGTCGGAGCCGATGATTACATTACTAAACCGTTTAATGCTAAAGAGGTATTGGCTAGGGTTTCTTCAGCTTTGAGAAGGTATACTAAGCTAGGCGGACAAATCGATGAAAAAGATGTTTATACTTATTTAGATTTAAAGATGGATGACAATCAAAAAGTCGTAGAAGTATTGGATCAAAAAGTAAATTTAACTCCTACCGAATACGGTATTCTTAAATTATTGTTACAAAATCAAGGTAAAGTTTTATCAACGGCGCAGATATATGAAGGTGTGTGGAAAGAGACAGCCTTCGGTAATGAACAATCAATTGCTGTGCATATTCGACACTTGCGGGAAAAAATAGAAGCTAATCCTTCTGATCCGCGTTATATTCGAGTAGTTTGGGGACAGGGGTACTGTATCAGAAAGGATGATAAGAATGACTAAGAAACATAGTCTTATTTCCGGTAAGATTATAGCGGTTTTCATCTATATATTGGGAATACTCGGTACTCTATTGTGCGGCATAGCGATAGTTGTTTGTTATCACTACGGCATATATTTCAGCGATCAAGGCTATAACAACAGCAGTCTGTTTACAAATAAAGTTGAAAGCACTATTTATGATATTTATGATTTTGAACAGATAAAATCTAGTAGCAGTTCAATTGATGGTTATACGGGTACTTCTTTCTTAAAAAATCTCAATGATTATTTGGACCAGATGAATTTGAATTATCGGATTTATTGCAATGAGAATGTTTATGCAGAAAATTCATTTGAAGATGGTAAAAGCACTACCTACTATAATTATATGGACTTAACAGATGAGGCAGGTGATTATATAGAGGTATATTATGGTTTGGATTCGAGTAAACCATATAGTGAAGAAATTTCCTTAGAAGCTAAAATTTATGATTTGTTATATAGTTGGCGTTATTATTTTATTGCTTTTTTGATTGTTTTCGTTTTGATATTGGTAGTTGACGTCATTTATTTATGTATAACAGTGGGTAAAAATAATAAGGATGATCAGGAAAAACTCAATGAAATTGATAAAATACCTTTTGATTTATATTTGTTGATTGTCGTCGGATTGATAGTTTTAGTGACGGCACTTATGAGTAATATGCTTTATTACAGCAGTTATTATATAATTCATTTGGTTGCGATCACTGTCTATTTTATGCTGATAATGTTAGTTGGATTGAGTGTGCTGTTAACTTTTGTTAATCGGATAAAATGCGGAAGCTTCTTCAAAAATACTTTGATATACATCTTGTTAAAATATTTTTGGGAATTTACTTTATTAATTTATCATATTATTAAAGATTTATTTTTATCGATTCCGTTGATTTGGAAAAGTATAATATTCGTTATTATTTTTATTTGGATAGTTCCTTATTCAATTGTTTATCGAAGACAATATTTGTTTATTCATTGCTTTTCCTTGAGCGCAATTGTGCTATATTACAGCTATTTTTTAGCAAAAATCAAGGTAAAGACTAAACAGATGGTCAGCGGAGATTTCGATAAACCGTTGGATACGAAGGGAATGACTCCGGAATTGACCGATTATGCCTTGAAATTGGAAAATATTAATGATGGAGTTTCCTCTGCTTTGGATGCCAAAATGAAGTCGGAAAGATTAAAAACCGAATTAATCACCAATGTTTCTCATGATATTAAAACTCCGCTTACTTCCATTATTAACTATGTGGATTTGTTGAAGAGACATCCTGATGAGCAACAAAGAGAAGAGTATTTGAATATATTGGATAAGCAATCGAAAAGGTTGAAAAAACTAACCGAGGATATTGTGGAATTTTCCAAAGTTTCTACAGGAAATATTAAAGTAAAAAAAGAGTTGATTTATGGTAATGAGATATTAAAACAAACTATCGGAGAGTATGAAGAAATTCTGAAAAACAATGATTTAGAATTAATTTGCCAATATGCGGATAATGATGAGCAAATTTTAACCGATGGCAAACTTACTTGGCGTATATTGAATAACTGTTTGAATAATATTGTCAAATACAGTAAGAAAAATACGCGAGTATATATTAAGAGTGAAATTACCGCCAATGATTTTGTGATTACGATGAAAAATGTCTCGGAAAAAATGCTAAATATTTCCGCCGATGCCTTGATGGAAAGATTTGTTCGCGGTGATGCATCACGTAATACCGAAGGCAGTGGGTTGGGCTTATCGATAGCATCCGATTTGGCAACCATACTCGGTGGAAAATTTATTATTGATATCGACGGTGATTTATTTAAAGTCACATTCTCTTTACCGAAAAATGGGCAAGATATCAAATAGCAATTGACAATTGAGCAATTATGGTTAAAATAATAGATAAATGCGATGAATAAGACAACAGCTGTCGGCATTGATCAGAGAGAGTTATGGTTGGTGAGAATAACTTGAGATAAAGGCAGTTTACTACTTAGGAGCAGGACTTGAAAAAGGAACCCGTTTGTTTACGTTACAACATTGAGAAGCAATTAAGGTGGTACCACGGTTATTAACGTCCTTTTATCGGGGCGTTTTATTTTATATAAGGAGGAAATGGTTGATGATTAATATTAAAGAAGATGAACAACTGAGCGTGTTAAATCATTCTTGTGCTCATTTGTTGGCACAGGCAGTTAAACATTTATATCCGCAAGCCAAATTCTGGGTTGGTCCGGTAATTAATGATGGTTTTTATTATGATATGGATATCGACGGAGCTGTAATTACTGCCGATGATTTGCCGAAGATCGAAAAGGAAATGAAAAAAATAGCGAAAGACGGTAAGAAAATTATTCGTCACGAAATCAGCAAGGAAGAGGCATTAAAAATGTTTGCTGATGATCCGTATAAAATTGATTTGATCAATAACATGGATGAAAAGGAAACGGTTATATCTTGTTATACTCAAGGAGATTTCACCGATTTGTGTCGTGGACCGCATGTAGAAAGTGTTAAACAGCTGAAATATTTTAAATTGTTGAAGGTTTCCGGTGCTTATTGGAAGGGCGATGCCAAAAATAAAATGTTGCAGAGAATTTACGGTATTTGTTTCAATACTCAAGAGGATTTGGATAACTATTTATTGATGTTGGAAGAAGCCAAGAAAAGAGATCATCGTAAATTGGGCAAAGAAATGGAATTATTTATGCTTTCCGATTATGGCCCGGGTTTACCTTTCTGGTTACCTAACGGTTATACATTGAGAAGGATTTTGGAAGATTTCTGGTTGGATTTGCATAAGAAAAAAGGTTATTTAACAATCGATACTCCGATTATGTTGAATAAGCAGCTTTGGGAAACCAGCGGGCATTGGGATCATTACAAGGATGATATGTTTACTATTGAGGTTGAAGATGGCACATACGCTATTAAACCGATGAACTGTCCTGGTGCGATCTTAGTTTACAATAATGCTTTGCATTCATATAAGGAATTGCCTTTGCGTTATTCGGAATTAGGCCATGTTCACCGTTATGAAGCCAGCGGTGCTTTAAACGGCTTGTTCAGGGTCAGAGGATTTACTCAAGATGACGCGCATATTCTTCTGAGTGAAGATCAAATTGGTGCAGAAATTGCCCGTATTTTGGAAATATACGACTATGTATATTCAGTATTTGGCTTAAACTACTCTATCGAGTTGTCTACCCGTCCGGATGATTATATCGGTGAAATTGCGGTATGGGATCAAGCTGAAAAAGATTTGGAAAAAGCATGTTTGGCAACCGGACATAGCTTTAAGATTAACCCCGGTGACGGAGCCTTTTATGGACCGAAGTTGGATTTTAAATTAACCGATTCTTTGGGCAGAATATGGCAGTGCGGAACCGTACAATTGGATATGCAGTTGCCATCAAGATTTAATTGCGTATATATTGCCGAAGATGGTTCAAAGAAAACACCTGTAATGATTCATCGGGCTTGTTTCGGTTCATTGGAAAGATTTATCGGTATTATTTTGGAAAACTATGCCGGAAACTTCCCACTATGGTTGGCTCCGGTACAATTTAAAGTTATACCGGTTAATCCGAATGTTCACGGCGAATATGCTGATGAATTGACCGATAAATTAAATGATTTGGGCTTCAGAGCCGAATGTGACAAGCGCAATGAGAAATTAGGTTACAGATTAAGAGAAGCGCAAGTAAAGAAAATTCCGGTTCAATTGATTATCGGTGATAAAGAAGTTGAAGATAAATCGGTAACCTTCCGTCGTCATGGAAGTAAAGACAGTTCAACATTGAGTTTTGAACAATTTGCTGCTATAATGCACAAGGAAGTTGCTGATAAAAAGTAGGAGGAAAATTTATGGAAAATGCTTGGAAAAAATATTCTGATACAACTAAAGTAATGGAATTTAACGAAGGATACAAAAATTTCATCTCAACTTGTAAAACAGAAAGAGAAAGTGTGGCTAAGGCAATAGAGATTGCCGAGCAACATGGTTTTAGAAATATTAATGATTACATAAGTGCCAAAAAGAGATTAAATCCGAATGATAAAGTATATTATAACAATATGGGTAAATCTTTAGCTTTGTTTATTATTGGTAGTGATCCGATTGAAAACGGAATGACTATCTTGGGCGCGCATGTAGATTCTCCGAGATTAGACTTAAAACAACATCCGTTTTATGAAGATCATGAAATTGCTTTGTTGGATACCCATTACTATGGCGGAATTAAATCTTACCAATGGGTTACTTTGCCATTGGCTCTTCATGGTGTTGTTTGTAAAAAAGATGGTACAACCGTTAAAGTGGTAATCGGCGAAGATGAAAACGATCCTGTTGTCGGTATTTCTGATTTGTTGCCGCATTTAGCAAGACATCAAATGGAAAGAAAAGCTTCGGATGTAGTTGAGGGTGAAGACTTAAATGTTACTATCGGTTCAATGCCTTTGAACGGTGTGGAAAAAGAAGCGGTTAAAGCAAATGTTTTAGCATTGCTTAAAGAAAAATATGCTATTGAGGAAGATGATTTTGTGTCAGCTGAAATTGAAGTCGTTCCGGCAGGAAAGGCCAGAGATTATGGATTGGACAGAAGCATGGTTATGGGTTATGGTCAGGACGATCGTGTATGTGCTTATACTTCTTTAATGGCTATGTTTGAAGTGGAAAATCCGCAAAAGACTTTAGCTTGTCTGTTAGTTGATAAAGAAGAAATCGGTTCGGTAGGCGCAACCGGTATGCATTCTAAGTTCTTCGAAAATATTGTTGCTGAACTTATTTGGTTAAAGGAAGGATTTAATGATATTAAATTGAGAAGAACATTCACTAATTCGAAGATGTTGAGTTCAGATGTCAGTGCTGCTTATGATCCAAATTATCCTAGTGTTAACGAAATGAAGAATACTTGTTTCTTCGGTAAGGGTATTGTAATCAATAAATATACCGGTGCTCGCGGTAAATCAGGTTCAAACGATGCTTCAGCTGAATATTTGGCAGAAGTCAGAAAAGCCTTTGACAATAATAATATTGCTTGGCAGACTGCCGAACTCGGAAAAGTGAATGAAGGCGGCGGCGGAACAATCGCCTATATCATGGGCAATTATGGCATGAATGTTGTTGATTCCGGCGTGGCTGTTCAAAATATGCATGCACCTTGGGAAGTTACCAGTAAAGTGGATGTGTATGAAGCAAAAGAAGCATATGTTGCTTTCTTAAAAGAAATGTAATTTATAAAAGCGTGCTTTTAGGGTGCGCTTTTTTTGAAAAAAATGATAGAAAGGATTTTGTTATGAAAGCGTGGCAATTAGAAAGAAAAAATATACTGGCGGAGGTTCCTTGTTATCAGCCTGATGATAATGAAATAATTTGGGAAGAAAACGCATCTGCTCCGGAGCTTGCTCAGGATAATTTGACAAAAATGTATTGGCATTCGCAAGTTCCCGGATCGCGTGCTAAAGAATCAATTTGTTTGGCCGCCATTCAGGCAACGGAAAATAAAGGTTATATTGTTAAAGGCGGAATGAAACTTATTGAAAAAGGTTATGCTGCTTATCAACAGGGTGATATCGTTCAAATGCATAAGCTGGCATATGAAGTTTTCAGAGCCTGTGATAATGCGGAAATGGATGAGAACAGTCCTTATTGGCAACAAAAATTTTATGACAGTTTTCAAGAATATGCCGAAACTGTCAAATTTCCGCAAAGAAAAGAAGTTGCTTTTGATAAACAACATCTGGATAAGCAATATGCCGGATGGTTGGCTCAAATAATCGGTGGAGCTTACGGCACCTGCATTGAGGGTTATACCGGAAAAAATATTGCTGATAAATACGGCAAAGTAGATAAATACATCCGTAAACCTAATACATATAATGATGATATAACTTATGAATTGGCTTTATTGTTGGCTTATATTGAAAAGGGTAAGGAAACAACCGCTACGGATATTGCAGAGCAATGGTTGTGTCGCATTCCTACCGGTTGGTCGGCTGAGGATTTTGCGCTGAGAAATTTAAGAGCCGGAATTTTACCTCCGGAGAGCGGAAAGTTCCATAATCCTTTCAACGAGTGGATCGGAGCTCAAATGCGTGGAGCAATCTGTGGACAATTATATCCGGGAGATCCTTATATGGCAGCAAAATGCGCATGGCAAGATGCGGAAATATCTCATGCTCGAAATGGTATTTTAGGAGAAGTTTTCAATGCGATTATGGTGTCTTTAGCATTTACGGAAAATGATGTGCGTAAAATTTTAAAAACGGCCATTGATTTAATTCCGGCAGACAGCGAGTATGGCAAAGTTGTACGTTATGCATATGAGCAATGCTTGATTAATGACAATTATTATGCAGCGTGGTATCCTTGTGAAATCAAATATCAAAATTATAATTGGATTCATGCTTATCCTAATGCAGCTGCTGAGGTAATAGCGCTATATTTCGGAAATGGTGATTTCACCGAAACTTTGGCTTGTTGTGGCGGATGCGGTCAAGATGTTGACTGCAATGCCGCTCAAATCGCCACAATAATTGGTATCATCGGTGGAACCGGTTGTATTGATGATTATTGGAAAAAGCCGATCGGAGATCAATTGGATACTTATGTTCGCGGAATGAAAAAGATGAGTATTCACAATTTAGCCGTAATTACTGCGGAAACTGCGGAAAAATTACAATAAGCTCAAATGATGTTATGAAAAATAACATCATTTTTATTTTGAAAAAAGTAAAATTTAAAATTCTTTGTAAGTGTTTAACAAAAAACTCTTGTAAGCGGATTAATATTCCACTATAATAACTGTAGAAGTTTTAACAAGAAGGAGAAAAATATGAAAAAACTTTTAACTTTATTGTTGGCTTGTCTTATGATGGTTACATTATTCGGATGCGGACCAAAAGATGATGACAACACTGGTGACGATGATAAGATCAAAGTCGTTTATATTATTAACGGTACATTAGGTGACAAATCATTCTTTGATTCTGGTAAAGAAGGTTTGGACATGATCACTGCTGATTTCGGTGACAAGGTTACTTGTGAATACCGCGAATTAACTTATGATAATTCAACTTGGGAAACTAAGATGGCTGATATCGTATCTGAAGGATGGGATATCGTTATTGCTGGTACTTGGGATATGTTAGGCTACACTGTTAAGTTAGCTGGTGAATATCCTGATACTAAATTCTGGTTCTTTGATGAACAATGGGACTTCGATACATATCCGTATCAAAACGTTTATTGCATGTTGTTCAAACAAAACGAAGGTTCATTCGTAGTTGGTGCTATGGCTGCTATGGCTTCTCAAACAGGTAAAGTTGCATTCATGGGTGGTATGGATAATACTGTTCTTGATGACTTCTTCGTTGGATTTGCCGGTGGTGCTAAATATATCAACCCTGAAATTTCAGTTAACTGCTCTTGGATGAATTCATTCAACGATGTTACTGCAGGTAAAGATACTGCTTCTGGTTTATACGAAGCTGGTTACGATGTTGTATTCGCATGTGGTGGACAAGCTGGTTTAGGCGGATTTGATGCTGTTATCACTCAACCTGAAGGAAAATATATCATCGGTGTAGATGGTAACCAAGGTGCTATGTTTGCTGCTAAGGGAACTGAAGAAGGCAATCAAAAAGCTGCAAGAACTATCACTTCTATGCAGAAGAACGTTAACCAAGGTTTCTATGATGCTATGAAGAAACATTTGGACGGTACATTAGCTTATGGTACAAATGTTAAGTTAGGATTAGACGGTGGATTCGTTTCTGCTTCTGTAACTGATACTACTAACACTGTATTCACTGCTGAACAATTAAAACAAATTGAAGATTTAACTAATAAGATCATTGCTGGTGAAATTGAAGTTGGAACTGCATTTGATCAAGCTGATGGTTGGTTTGCTCAATTCGTTACTGAACAACAGTAATTAAACCAATAATATTAAAAAACCTAAATAGGTAATAACAAGCCTCTGATATTGCTTTGCGGTATTGGGGGCTTGTATTCATTATAAGGAGAATTAGATATGGATAACTATCTTGTCATGGAAAACATAACTAAAGTCTATGATAATGGCGTTATGGCTAATGATGGTGTAAACTTTTCTGCTCATAAAGGAGAAATTCATGCCATATGTGGGGAAAATGGTGCAGGAAAAACTACATTGATGAAGATGCTCTTCGGTATTGAACGACCGGATGAAGGCCAAATTTACATCAAAGGTAAGCCCGTGCACTTAACTTCGCCGTTGAAAGCTATTGAAGCCGGTATTGGAATGGTGCATCAACACTTTATGCTTGTACCGTCATTAACAGTAGCCGAAAATGTGATTTTAGGTATTGAACCGACAAAAGGATTAAAATTTGATATGGATAAGGCGGTCGAAATGACCGAGGAAGTATGTAAAAAATATGGATTCGTGATAGATCCTCGTGCTTTAGTGCAGGATTTAACCGTTGGAGTTAAACAAAAAGTAGAAATCGTAAAAGCTTTGGTAAAAGGTTGTGAAATTTTAATTTTAGATGAACCGACAGCCGTGTTAACTCCCCAAGAAACAGCTGAATTATTTCTTCAATTAAAACAATTGAAGGAAGGTGGGCATACAATAATATTTATTTCCCACAAACTTAATGAAGTTAAAGAATTGTGTGATCGCGTTACCGTTATAAGAAAAGGTCATACGGTTGGAGTATATAATGTGAGCGATGTAACCGAGGCAGATATTTCTCGAGCAATGATCGGTATTGATGTTGAATTAGCTATTACGAAAGAAAAGGCTCAGCCTAAAGAAAAAGTGCTGGATGTTTCTAATCTTAGTATTTATAACGCAATTGGCAAAAAGGTTGTCAAAAATGTTTCGTTTACTGTCAGATCAGGTGAAATTGTTGGTATTGCTGGTGTTGAAGGCAACGGACAAAGACCTTTGATCGATGCTATTACCGGTTTACATCCTTATTCGGAAGGAAGCATTAAACTGTTGGGTGAAGAAGTAGCTGATAAAAATATTAAGGAATTGCGTAAACTCGGTATGGTTCATGTTCCGGAAGACAGAATGACCTTAGGTATTGCCGGAGATATGTCTATTTCCGAAAACATGATTGCCGATAAAGTAGATAATAAGCGATATTTCAAAGGGGCTTTAACAAATAAAAATGCTGTTAAAGAGGATACGGATAATTGGATTGATGAATTTGCGGTATTATGTAAGAATGGTCAGCAAAAAGTAAATGCTTTGTCAGGAGGAAATATTCAAAAAGTAGTTGTAGCCAGAGAGTTTACCAGCTATAATCGTCTGTTAATTTGTGACCAACCTACTCGTGGTATTGATGTTGGTGCATCGGATTTTATTCGCCGTCGTCTTGTTAAAATGCGTGATGAAGGTAAAGCCGTATTGCTTGTCAGTGCCGACTTAGGCGAAGTAATGGCTTTGTCTGATTCGTTGATTGTAATGTATGGCGGAGAAATAGTTGCTTATTTCCCTGATATTACTAATCTTACGGAAGATGAATTGGGCTTCTATATGTTAGGAGTTAAAAAGATGAGCGAAAAAGAAATAAGAGGTGCTTATAATGGCTAAAAAGAAGAATTTTATTCAACGTATGTCGGCTCAACAAAAACATTCTGTTTTGAGAATGACTTTGTCTATTTTAATCGGATTGAGTTTGGCAACGGTATTGATCTTGACTACCAGCGATAAACCTTTTAAATCATTAAACTATTTCTATACTGCACCTTTACAAAACCTGAATTATTTCGGTTATTGGATTCAAAAAGCCGTTCCATTAATTTTCACCGGTACTGCTGTTTGTGTAATGTTCAGTGCTAACCAGTTCAACTTAGGCTTGGAAGGATGTTTCTTAATGGCCGGACAGGTTGCTGCTCTGACTAATATTTATATCTTTCCGAATCAACCTGTATTAGGTATTGTTTTTGGTTGTATTTTCGGTATGTTGGTAGGAGCAATCATATCTTTAATTCCGGCATTACTTGATCGTATTTGGAATGCTTCGATAATGGTTACTTCTTTGATGATGAACTATATCTGTTTATGGTTCTCAACATATTTGTTTTTCTCTCATTTTAAATATCCAAAATCAACAAAGAACACTTACGCTTGGTGTGAGAGTCCTATTATGACTTTAAAAATGAAGATCGGTAAACAATATTTAAATATATTTATATCTTTATTTGTTGCCTTAGCTGTTGCGTTCCTTGCTTGGTTGTTCTTGTACAGAACTAAAACCGGATTCAAATTGCGTCAAGTCGGACAAAACAAAAACTTTGCTAAATATGTTGGTATATCTGTACCGGCAATCGCTATTATTGCTCAAGTAATTGGTGGTGCGATCGGCGGTTTAGGCGGTGCTTGTGAAATAATGAGTTTGTACACCGATTATTCATGGGTAGAATTAACCGGATTCGGTTGGGATGGTGTCACCATGGCGGTATTTGCGAAGAATAATCCGAAAAATGTACCTTTAGCGGCCTTTTTCATTGCATATTTAAGAACCGGAGCAATGGTAATGTCGTTCAAAACCAATATCCAGTTAGATTTAACATCAGTAGTAGAAGGTGTTATTGTCTTGTTCTTATTAGCTGAGAGATTCTTATCAGGCACTTATCGTAAGATGATTGTTGCGGAAGCTGAAAGAGAAAAGAAAGAAAATTTACTAGCTGAAAAGGAGGGTAATTAATTATGAATGCCGTATTAGAAACGTTTGCTCAAGTATTATCTAACCCTAATTTTTACGCTAATATTATTGCCGTTACTCCACCTATTCTGTTGGCTTCATTAGGATGTGCTGTGGCACAAAAGGCCAATGTTACGAATATGGGTATGGAAGGTATTATGTTAACATCTTCTTTTGTCGGAGTAATCTGCAGTGCTTATATTCATGGACCTAATCCATGGTTGGAATTAGTTGTTGGAATAGTTGTCGGTGGCTTGTTGGGCTTAGCTGTTGCTTATTTCCATTTAAAATTGAAAGTAGATATTATCTTGGTCGGTATCGCAATGAACTTGATAGGATCAGGTGGAACAGCCTTCTTCATGTATGTATTTACCGGGGACAGAAGTTCAACCAATTCATTGAATTCCGGTACACTACCGCAGTTAAATATACCTTTTTTAGAAAAAATTCCGGTAGTAGGACAAATTTTATCGGGGCAAAACATCTTGACTTGGGTGTCTTTCCTTTTAATCGGAGTTGTCTCATTCCTGTTGTTCAAGACTAAGTTAGGATTGAGAATCAGAGCTGTAGGTGAAAATGCTAATGCTGCCGAATCTGTAGGTATCAGTTCAGCAAAAATAAAAACAATTGCTTTATTGATTTCCGGAATGATTGGCGGATTGGGCGGTGTATACATGTCTGAAGTTTACGTATCATATTTTGCTAAAGGTATTGTTGCCGGACGTGGATTTATCGGACTTGCTGCTTGTAGCATGGGAGATGCTAATCCAGTAGCAACATCTCTTTCTGCAATATTATTTGGTTTCTTCTATGCATTGAGTAACTTTGCCAGAAACACAGGTATTTCTGATAACTTAATCAAGATGTGGCCTTATGTTGCTACAATTATCGGTGTTGTTATTTATTCAATTAATAAAACCAATAAAGAGAAAAAGCGTCTTGCCGGTCAAGCAACGGTTGCTGAAAATAGTAAAAATATTCAAACAGAAGATAAAGAATAAGGAGTGCTACTCCTTTTTCTTTTGGACATTTTATAAATTTATTTTAAATTACAATGATATAATGAATATAAAGATTAGAAGCTTATTGTAATATGAAGAAAGTGGAAATCATTCGTTAATCATTTAAAAATGACGGATTTTGATATACCGTGCTTCTAATGTGTTAAAGTATGACAAAATATGAATAGTGTTGGACTATTGTTATCTTGACAATATTCATTATTAATTATATGATTAAATGCAGATGTAAATATGCATTAAAGGAGTGGTATATTAGCATATGGACGTGCACTTGTGTAACTTATCAGTTAATTTTTTATTGGGAGAAGAAACTGCCTCAATTACTAATCAGGAGAGTTTGTTCGGTTATGTTTTACTGTTGGTTGTTTTGATTGCTTTGAATGCTTTCTTTGCCTGCAGTGAAATTGCGATAGTATCGTTAAATGATGCGAAATTAGAGAAAATGGCTAATGAAGGAAATAAAAAAGCCAAGATATTGTACGGTATGACCGAAAAACCGACAAAATTTTTGTCTACGATTCAGATTGGTGTTACTTTATCGGGATTTCTTTCCAGTGCGGTTGCCGCAGACACATTTGCCGATTATATAGTAATTTTATTTAAAAATGTCGACATTGCCCCATCTACGGTGAGACTTGTGAGTATTTTTGTTATTACTTTGTTATTGACATTTGTTACTTTGATTTTCGGAGAATTATTGCCAAAAAGAATTGCGATGAAGAATCCGGAAAAGGTTTCTTTTATGGTTGTCGGTCCGGTTAATTTCTGTTATAAGATTTTTAAACCGTTGGTTTGGTTAGTATCTAAAGCTGTAGATTCTATTGCTAAGGCTTTTGGTATTGGAGAAACAGACGGGCAGCAAGAGTATTCTGAAGAAGAGATCAGAATTATGGTCGATGCCGGTAATGAAAAAGGTTTAATTGAAGATGGCGAAAAGCAAATGATTAATAATGTCTTTGAATTAAATGATCGAACTGTCGGCGAAGTTATGACCCACAGAACAGATATGGTTACTTTGCAGATCAACGATGATTTTGATAAGGTAATGAATACTTTTGAAGATAGTGGTTATTCCAGAATACCGGTATATAGTGATGATATTGACAGCATAGAAGGCATTCTTTATATAAAAGATTTGTTTAAATATTGTACGGAGAAAGAAAAAAAGCCGTTTGTAATTAAAGAATATTTAAGAGAAGTCTTGTTTGTTTATGAAAATATGAAATGCGATGATCTGTTACCTTTATTCCAAAAAAACAAGGTACAGATTGCTATTGTTCTTGACGAATACGGTGGTACATATGGTTTGATTACGATGGAGGATTTGTTGGAATCGATAGTCGGAAATATTCAAGATGAATATGATGAAGATGAAGATGAAATTGAAAAGGTCAACGAAGATCACTATATTGTTGATGGAGCAACATTGATAGAAGAAGTTTCGGATTTGATCGGTATTCATTTGGATGACAGCGAAAATGATACTATCGGTGGTTTGATGATGGATAAATTAGGTCATGTTCCGGAAGAAAATGAGCATGCCACAATAAAAATCGGCAGTGCTACATTTACTGTTAAGAGTATGGATGAACAATCGATAGATAAAATAGATATAGTAGTAAACAGACAGAAAGAAGAAAATGATGCAAACAAAAATGATGCTTAATGCTTCTGTTGAAGAAATATATCAGACATTGATTGCTTCCGTTATCGGCGAGACAAAGCAAGCTTGCGGAAAAGATATAATCGAAAAAGATTTATATGAAGGAGTTAAGTATCGCCATAAAGTAAATTTGGGTAAAAAAATCATTGATACAACAGTTCATATCAGAAAACCGGTAGAAAACAAAAATATTCATATTTCAATCTCTTATCCGGATAAGGTGATTGAAATGGATTATGATATGCAAAAAAATGGTGATAACAAGACTTTATTAACTTTTACGCAGACAAACAGCGCTGAGAAGAAAGAACCGGGATATTTTGAAAAATTCTTTTTTCAAAGGAGCATTCGCAGCAGATTCAAAAAAATCGAAAAATATATTATTGCTCAAAGAAAATCACAGAAGTAATTCTGTGATTTTTAAATTATTCTCTGCCTGTCTGTGTTACTGTTACTTTTACTTCGAATAGAGCTCTGTTGCCGCGATAGCGTCCTTTGTTTTCATATACGTAAACATAAAAACTTGTTTTATAGCCATCAATGAAATAAAAAGTTACTGATCCTGTTCCGACATCGGGGTAGTTGTCTTGCTCAATTATTTTTATTGAAGCGGTTGCGGCAGTATTATATGTGGCAGTATATCCGTTATGATTGATTTCTTGCCAATTAATATATTTATAAAATGCCCATTCATCTCCGACATGATTATTTTCTATTTCATGAGCAAATATGTTTACACGGAATATTCCTTTAGCCGGTGCCAGCAATGAAGCGGCAGCTGATAAATCATCATACGCTTGATTTACTTCTTCTTGGGTTGCATTTAAATTATCGAATACTTCTTTTGCATGTAGGTATTTGGGAGTGAATTCTTCCCAAGATGCGATAGAATATTTCTCCTCGTTGTCTGGATTATAACTCAACAAAAGATTTTCTAATTGTTGTTTGTCAGGAATGAGGATCATTTCACTCAAAGTTTTTTTAAGCTTCTCCGTGATATCGTCGACTGTGGATTGAGTACAGTTTTCATCATTATATACAAAATCAGCTTGGGATAAAATGCCAGTCAATTTATTTATACTGTTGGAAATATATAATTTTAAATTTAATTCTTCGGCTTGATTTATAATGTTTTTCAGAGTGCTTTTGTCGGCCTTGAGTACTAAATGCTTTATTTTGTCGCAAATTTCTCTTTCCGATAAATTTACTTGTTTTATTGTTGAATT
>JAUNFB010000129.1 GCA_030525245.1 Erysipelotrichia bacterium | reverse complement strand
TCCAGCCCTTTCACTCTTTCTCTGCTTCCTCCCTATTCCCATCAAACAGGTCGGCTTCTTCTGTTATATCATCGAATAAGATGTCATCCTCATTCTCGCCGGATTTAATATCTGTCACATTCCTATCCTTTTGTGTAACTTTAATCTTAGGAACTGCCTTTACATAATAAAAATATTCGTCATCTTCAAAAGATGCTTTTTCAATTCTTGATACGTCTCCGATTCCTCTGAAAAATCGGTAAATGTAACAGCATCCTATTCCCAGAATCATCTCAAGGAAGAGACGCCATATCGTATAATCAAGTTCAAAAATCAATCTTCCAAATAATAATAATAGAATCATCGCTATATGCCCTATAAAAATTGCAAATAGCCACGCTCTCTCATAAAACAAATGACAAAGCAGTGTTGTAATAAAAATAATCAAACTAAATGTAATCAAAAATACAAGCAGCTTCTTATCAATCAACATCAGATTTACAATTCTTTGCAGACCCATTCCAAAACTAGAACTTGATGATGTGGTAAGCAGCGTGCTTACATCCGCCATATAAACAGACAGAAAATAAACTATCACTCCTGCCGCTGCCGGAAGAATCGCCCCAAATCCAACAATCATTCCAAGCAAAACAGGAAGAAGATATTCTAATTTTAAATAAAACATTAACGCAGTTACTATAAGAATTACTGCGTGTTTTCTATCTACTCTCACAAATGCCAGTGAACATATGATAGAAAAAATAACAAATCCCAGAAAAATATCCATGGACACTTTCCATAGATTTACCATAATTAATATAGATATCATATAATATAAAACTGATATCGGTAAAAATGCCTGCGCGGCAGAAAGTACCAGAAAAATTCCTGGTTTGTTTATTACCATATTATAGGGAAACATCCCTTGAAACACACACATAGTAAAAAAGGCAAATACCAGCTTTAGTACCGGCAAAACCACATCTACATATTTTTTATAAAAAACAATTAACCATTCTTTAAAATAGACTATTTGTGCCATCATAAAATTATGCCCTGTCCTTCTCTTCCTTTTGAATATACCTTGCAAGACGATACAGATTATGATCGTACTGCTTTATATCCTCTCTCATCTTATCGTAAACCTTCGTATAATACCTTCTGGTACATACAAAATCAATAATGATTATAATCAGATAAAGAACCATCGCATGAAGAATATATTTCTGATAAGGGAACTTCAATCCCTGTGAAATAATATCTGTGTATATTCCAAAGCAATACAATACAAGACCTAATAAATAAGCCACTGTTACTGCAATTATACTCTCTAACTGTTTAATATTTACATAAGTTCTCTTGCTATAGCAGTTAATCTTTAAGTCCTTCTTTCCGGGACCTTCTTCATAAACCGCTAACTTGGTCATTAAACGGACCTTTTTCGGATCAATCATAGATGCTCCTCGATTTCTAAATAAAATTTCTTCAATCTTTTTTAGTATAACATGAAGTTTTGACGATGTAAATTCTGTTTTGCCGCAGGCAAGGGAGACGCTCCGCCAAAGAGACCCTAGCCTATATTTGTGACTCT
>JAUNFB010000015.1 GCA_030525245.1 Erysipelotrichia bacterium | reverse complement strand
GCGAAAATAGTTGGGCTTGCCCCCGCAAATATAGCTAGTTGCCGGTTCTTTTTTTGTACTTAAATGTTTCTTTTTTGACAGATGAAAATATCTTTGAAAATATTTTCATAGATAAATGTAAAATGTGCAAAAAAGTTCTTTTTTTTATGGAAATCCGTTATTTATTGCTCTATAATTAATCGTGAGTATGATATATATTCAAGAAAGGAGTATTATTATGAGGAAATTTCTTTCCGTTTTATTGTCATTAGTTATTGTCTTTAATACCGCATTTTCAGCTGTTAAAGCAAATACTAATACTGATAGCGGGCAAACCTCTGCTACTTCCACTACGGAAGTGAGTGTAGGAGAAGATGTTGAAGGCGTCAAATCTCCTATTATGCAGGTTGAAACAGATCAGAATGATAGTAAATTCTCTCCAAGTGATGAATATGCCGATACCGATATGGTTCGTGTCTCTATCATTTTGAAATCTCCATCTACATTAGAGAAATATTCCACTGAAGATGTAGCTTCTAATAAGAGAGCTATGAAATACAGAGCAAGTTTGGAAAACAAACAAGACAAAGTTGTTTCAAAAATCGAACGTGCACTGGGAAAAGATCTTGATGTTAAATGGAACTTGACTTTAGCGGCAAATATTATTTCTGCTGAAGTACAGTATGCTGATATCGCTAAGATTGCTGAACTTTCTGATGTAAAGAAAGTTGTTATTGAAAAGCAATATGAAGTTGATGAAGATACTAATACAACTATATCAACCGGTGAAATGACTCTTGCTCAATATGCTTGGGCAAACGGTTATACAGGCCAAGGTCAATTAGTTGCGATTATTGATACCGGTACTAATCAGGATCATATTTCATTTGATGGTGATGCATTAGCTTATTCTTTAACTAAGGATGGAAAATCATTGGATGATTATGATTTGTTGACGAAGGAAGATATTGAAAAAGTATTACCTGAATTAAATATTAGCAAAAACGTTAAATATAGTAATGTTGATATTGATGTTGACAAATTGTATGAAAGTTTGAAGATACCATTTGCATTCAACTATGTTGATGCTAATTACAACACAGATCATGCATCTGACGGGCAAGGAGAACATGGTTCTCACGTTTCAGGTATCGCTGCTGCTAACCGTTATGTAAAGATTGACGGCAATTATGTTGATGCTTTGAATTCGGTTTATGCTGTTGGTGTTGCACCGGACGCACAGATTATTACTATGAAGGTATTTGGTGCTGCAGGTGGTGCATTTGATTCTGATTACATGGCTGCAATCGAAGATGCTATTATTTTAGGTGCAGATTCTTGTAACTTGTCATTGGGTTCTGGTTTTCAGGGCTTCTCATTCTCTGAAGATTACCAAGCAATAATGGATAGTATTGTTAAGTATCAAACTGTTGTTGTTATGTCTGCAGGTAATAGTTATAACTTCTCTTACTTTGCTACTAATGATTGCGAAGGCGGTTATTTATATTATGATGACATCAACTTTAATACAGCCGGTTCACCTGGTTCATTTGTTAATTCATTGGGTGTTGCATCAGCAGATAATATCGGTTCAACCGGTACACCATTGGTATTTAACGGTGATTTGAATGTATTCTTCGCTGAATCTGATGGTTATACAAATCAACCGATAATCAACAGTGTTGGTGAATATGAATATGTTTATATTGATAGCATTGGTACACCTGCTGAAATGACAGCAGTTAATGAAACAGTTAGCTTGGAAGGCAAAGTAGTTATTGTTAACCGTGGTACAACATCTTTCTATGAAAAAGGTAATGCTGCCGGTGCATATAAACCTGCAGCAATCATTTGTGCCAACGACAGAGCCGGTGAGTTGAATATGAACTTAAGCGGTTATTCTTACAGTTATCCATTTGTATCAATCACATTGAATGATGCTAATAAAGTAAAAGATGCTTCAACAGTTACAACTGTTGGTAGTTTGAAAGTATATACAGGTAAAGTTGCTGTTACAGATACTATTACTTCTGGTCAAACAACTGAAAGAGAAGATGCTGCTGTATCTGAATTCAGTTCTTGGGGTATTCCTGGTTCATTGATCATGAAACCGGAAATTACAGCACCTGGCGGAAATATTTATTCTGTTAATGGTATGACAGACAACGGTTATGAGTTAATGAGTGGTACTTCAATGGCTGCTCCGCATGTAACCGGTATGGCAGCAGTCTTATCTCAATATATCAAAGATAATGACTTAGCTAAATTGACTAACGGAAATCAAAGAACTTTGATTAACAGTTTGTTAATGTCTACTGCTACACCAATGTTTGATGCTGATGGAAGTTATTATCCTGTATTACGTCAAGGTTCTGGTTTAGCCGATGTATTGGCTGCAACTAAATCATTATCATTCATTACTATGGGTAAGGATGCTACAGCTTCATATGCTGATGGTAAGGTTAAAGCCGAATTTGGCGATGATCCGCAAAGAAAAGGATTATATACTTATTCATTTGATATTACCAATTTCTCAGATAAAAACTTAACTTATAGATTGTCAACAGATTTATTTACACAAAGAATGGTTGCTTCAGATAATTATGTTTATTTAGCACCTAATACATGGTTATTGGATGCCGATGTAACATATCAAATCGATGAACAACACGATGTAGACAAAGACGGAGACACAGATACAGATGATGCTCAAGCTTTATTGGATTACTTAACAGGTGTAGTCGATGGAAGTGAATTGGATTTGGCTGCCGGCGAAATGGATGGCGTTGATGGTATTTCATCATATGATGCCGAATTATTGTTAGAATGGTTAAAACCTGATTTGACAGATGTAGTAGTTCCTGCCGGAAAAACAAAGACTGTTAAAGTTACAATTCAATTAAAGAATAAAGACACTTTAGATCAACTTTATGTCAATGGTATGTATGTTGAAGGTTATACATATTTGGATTGTCTAAGTGAAACAGAAGACGGTGAAATTTTAGATGTTCAAAAATCTATACCGTTAATTGGATTCTATGGCAATTGGACAGATGCTTCAATGTATGATACTTCATTAGTAGAACAATACTACCTTGGTGAAGAACCATATTCAGGTGTTACTTCTAACTATATGTTAATTGAATATCCGACAGACACTGATACATCGGCAGTAATCGGTAACCCATATGCAATTGAAGAACAATTCCCTGCTGATCGTTTAGCAATCAGTTCACAGACAAAATTGGATAGCTTCAATTATACATTAATGCGTAATGCTGGTGCTGCAGGCGTTTTAGCTTACAGAACAGATGAAACAGGTGCAATCGGTACAACATTATATAGCGGTTCTGTATACGGTGTATATCCGGAATACTATTACGCTAACAGTGCTGCATGGAGAAACACTGCTCCTAATGTAGAAAAGATCGGTAAAACCGTTGCTGAATTAGGCTTAGTTGAAAATGATATGTTCAATATCGGTGTTTGGGCTGTTCCTGAATATTATATGATGGACAGTAACGGAGTGCTGACTCAAGATGAATTCGAAGAATTAGTGAAGAGTTCAACTCTTGGTTATGGTTCTGAATTAGGCTTTGACTTTACTGTTGATGACACTGCTCCGGTTGTAAAGAGCATGGAATTAAGTGAAGATAAAACTAAATTAACAGTTACTGTATCTGATAATAGATATGTTGCTTATGTAGCTTTGATGAGCCTTGATGGCGAAAAAGTATTTGCAGGTCTTGTTCCTGAACAAACAGCAGCAAATCAGGATTGCACTGTTGAATTTGATTTAACAGAAGCTGCTGATGAAACAGCTGTAGTATTGTTTGTTGGTGACTATGCTGCTAATGAAACATACAAATTAGTTAAATTATCTGACGGTTCATCAAGCACAAAGATTACTGCTTACTTCTTAACTGACAAGTTAGAAGAAGGTAAAGAATATATAATTGCCAGCACAAATGTTGCCGGAAAAGGTTTCGCAATGAGAGAACAATCTTACGGAATGTATAATGACGGTCAATATACGGCAATTACTGAAGATACTGAAAAAGGCTTAGTTTATATTGCTGTTGATCAGGCTGCCGAAAAGGCTGTTTGGTTGGCTGAAAAAGGTGCTAACGGTGAATTGGTATTGGTTAACAAATACTATGAAGATTATTTGACATCAACTGGTGCCGGTAAGAAAGTACAAGCATACAAAACTGCCAGTGAATGGCATGCAGATGAAAACGGTGCATTAATGTGCGGCGATTTGTATTTGAACTTCATCAGTAATCGTGAATGGGAAATGAGAGCTGCATTGGATAGTCCTGTATACTTATATGCATACGGAACTTATAATGATGAGTTGGATTTAGACAGTGCAACAGAAGTTGTTGTTACTCCGGAAAAATCAACATTGATTATGGGTATCACTGAGCAAGTTACATTAAATGCAACAGTGAAACCTGTTTATCTTGAAGATAAATCTGTTACTTGGAAGTCATCAAATGATGCTGTAGTTACTGTTGATGAAAATGGTGTTGTTACAGCAGTTGGTGTTGGAGATGCTGTTATTACAGCTTCTTCAAATGTTACTCCGACAGTATTCGGTACAGCTGATGTTCATGTAGTAAGTTCTAATCCGATGAACGCTGAAGTAAACGCTCAAATTATGGTTGGCTCAGATGTTCAATTTGTTACTATTGACTTAAATGATATGAGTATAACTGTATTAGGACACGGTGAAGAAGGCTATCCGCTTGTTGGCGGCGGTCGTGACGGAAATTACATTTACGGTGTTGACCAAGATGATGATGTATGGCAGTACAGCACAGAAGATTATTCAGGTCAGGCATTGTTTACAATGAATCCTGATTATCTGCCTCTTGACGGAGCTAACTTCCCGCAAATTACTAATGGTGCGGTAAGCGCAGACTTTGATTTAGTCGGTGTTACAGAAAGCGGAATGTTGTTATTCTTCGATATGGTAAATGGCAAACTTAGTGGTTTCGATATATCTACTGAGCAATCACCGGCAGTTGCTGCTGCTTATATTGGCTATTATGTAAATAGTACTTCTAATACAGTGATGAACTTGTATTACTTGTTATCAAGCGATGGAGAAATCTATTTGTGGATGATTTACAACAGTGGTTCTAATTTAGGCGCAAGATATGCTAAGATATGTGATGTTAATGGCTTAACTATCGGTGATGTATCGGCTTATTCAATGACATATGCTTATAGTGCAACAGGAGAAGATGCATTGTTTATTGCTGATAACAATTCTAAGTCAATTTACTATGTTGCATTACCTACAGATGATACAACTACTTCTGTTGACGCAACTTATGTTGGTTCAGTTAAGAATGCGGAAAATATCAGCACATTGTATGAAGATTTATATGATGCAGCTGTTAAGATTAATTCGGTTGTCGGTGAAAAAGCAGCTAAGAGCTTTGACAAAGCAGTCGAATTAACAGCTAAGGAATTTGAATTATCTAAACAATCAGCAGATGGCAGCGTTAGTGCTTCAAGCAGCACTGTTTCACCTAAACTTGTTTCAATGTTAACTAAACTTAACAGAAAAGCAGGATTGGTTGTTAATGATGATGCAGAAGACAGTGAAGTTAAAGTTGTAGAATATACTGAAGATGTTGATGTTAAGAACGGATTAGTAACAGTTACATATGATGCTAAGGAAACTAAATTGTTGAAAGTTGAGTCTGATGTAGAATTTACTTCTTACAAAGATGAAGACGGAACAGTTAAATTCGCTTATGCTCAAACTGAAGCTGTAAAAGCCGGTGAGACAATCGTTAAATTCTACTTTGCAGCTACATGTGAAGATAGTGATGTAAAGGTTGTAACTGATGAGGCTAATGATGAATTAGGCTTGAATGAAGAATCAACGGTTACATTAGAAGGTCTTGGACATATTTGGACATTCTCTGAATTTGTTTGGTCAGAAGATGGCGAATCAGCACAAGCTAAATTCGTTTGTGAAAGAGTAGCTGATCATGTATTATTGGTTGATGCTGAAGTTACAACAAAGGTTGTTAAAGAACCTACATATACTGAAGCAGGCGAAAAAGAATGCGAAGCAAAAGTAGTATTCGAAAATCAAGAATACACAGAAAGAAAGACTGTTGTATTACCAAAACTTGTTCCGGATACAGGTGATCATTCGAACATCGTATTATGGACAACAGTTGCTGCTGTATCATTTATTTCAGTTTTATTTGCTGCTTTAATGAAGAAAAAAGCTGTAAAAAGATAATTGAATTAATTATTTAATGATGAGACCGGGGTTTTCCCGGTTTCATTTTTAAACAAATATTAAATATTATTTTCTTTATTTTATATAGCAAATATGTTATATTTTGATAAATTACTGTAGAGAGGTGATTTGATGAAAAAATTGTTGTTATTGTTTTTGGTAATGATGATGTGTTCTTGCCAAAAACAAACTGTTAAAATTGAAAACAAAATGGTTCAACCGGATGAAATAATTATGCAGTTGGCTCAAAAATATATGTCCGACAGCAACAATTGTTATGTCGGTGATGGTTGGGAAATTCTTGATGGTGATAATTATCAAGAAAATTATAGTACAGGCAAATATGCATATCCGATTTTTCAACAGGATGATATCAAATATTTAATGGTTGTCGATGATGAAATTAAATTTGTACCTGTTGATAAAAATATGTCAAATATATTACAAGGTGAATTTGCTGTGATGCAAATAGGTAAGGCAATATATTTGCTAAGCGATTCCCAAAATGAACTGATTGCCGGGATTCAGGAGGAAAGTGACATGAAAGTAATGAAGAAAATCAATAGTTCAGCGGAACTGTTGAGTAAACTGTCCGAAAATAAAACCAAGATTGTGGTTGATGATGTATCTTCCTTATATAGTAAAGACAGAATTGTTGTAAAATTTAAGGATGGAGATACAGAAAACTATATTGCGAAATATGCCGCTTTTTGTGGCGGTCAATTGTATTTGTCAAATAAAACTACCGAAACTTATGTATTTATTTTCCGGGAAATAAATTATGAGCAACTTAAACAATTGCTACAAAAAACAAAAGATTTGGATTATGTTGCCGATGCATTCTTGGAAAAAATAAATAGTACGGATTTACCGAATAATGAAGTGGATATTTAATATAATTGGGCAGTGATACTGCCCTTTTTTAGCTTTATAACTGTTTTTAGTGTATAATTAAAATGTGGAGGGGAAGAAAGGATGTCAGAAAAAAATTTTAAAACAATTTTATTGTTGGGATTACCGGCATCGGGAAAAAGTGAAATAAGAGAATTTATCAACAACAACAGTAAGCAAAATATTACTTCTTTGCATATAGGAGAAAATGTTCAATTGGATGATTTCCCGTATGTGCATTTCTTTAGCTGTATAGATGAGGAATTAATTAAACTAAAACAGAATAGATTGTTTTATACTGCACAAGATCCGTTTATTGATGATCGAGATTGGGGAACATTGGTTAATTTGTTAAATCAAGATTATTATGATTTGGTAAACAAAACAAAAATAGAAACTGCAAATCCTGTAGCTTATATTTTTGACAGAATTGATGAAGCATCAATTACTGTCGGAATTAGACCTCGTTTATCTTTATTGCCAACAGTAATTCTCAATAAACTATATGTCAATTTAAAGGCAGAAGCCGAAAAGTTGGTACTATTAAAAAATAATCAATTGGGAATAGATTTAGATAACAAAACAATCGTCATAGAAATGTCTCGCGGTGGAAAAGATGGTGCTTCTTTTCCGCTGACAGGTGCTAAAGGATATCAATATTCTTTAAAACAATTAAATCCTAAAATTCTCAGTGATGCTGTTATCCTGTATGTTTGGGTAACTCCGGAAGAGAGTCGCAGAAAGAATGCTGACAGATGTGATCCTAATGATCCCGGTTCAAATTTGCATCACGGTGTATCATTAAATGTATTGTTGAATGATTATGGATGTGATGACTTGATTTATTTGACGGAAATAAGCGATGTCAAAGACACTGTTAAAGTAAGCAGTTGGGGTAATGATTATTATTTACCGACAGGAATATTTGACAATCGCCAAGATAAAACTTCTTTTTTACGTAATGATTATCGTGATTGGAAAAAAGAAGATATAGATTATGTTGTAAACGGATTGAGTAAAGCAACCGATACAATGTATAAAACAAACGCAGAAAGAGAGATAAAACAAAGTGCTAAATAACAGTAAAGATTTATTTGATGTAGTATTATTATTCGCTTTACCGGCATCAGGCAAAAGCGAGGTAAGACATTTATTGGCAAATGTGCCGGAAGAGAAATTACAAAAAGAATTCCATTTTGGGGAGACATTACAACTGGATGATTTTCCGTATGTTCATATGATGAGAAGAATTGATATGGAATGTGAGAAAATCGGACAACCACGCATTTATTATTCGGGAGATGAATCACCTGTTTATGATGCTCATGACAATGCTACTCTTATCGAATTGATTAATGAGGATTATCATGATTTAATGAACAGAAATATTATTACTACCGATAGTGCGGCACAATTGCTTTTTGACCGTTTTGACAGTGCCAGTATAAAAGCAGGTATGCCGGCAAGAATGGCTGCATTAGACGAAAATGTACGTAATGAGTTGGCACATAGATTAGAAAAAGAAGCCAGAGACTTGTTGAATGAAAAGCATAAAGGCTATCCGGAAAATTTTAACAATAAGACGATTATTTTTGAGGCAGCACGTGGAGGTAAAGATGGATCATCAATGCCTTTGACAGACCCTGATGGCTACCAATTCTCTTTACGTTATTTGTGCCCGGAAATTTTACGCAAAGCAGTTATTCTTTATATTCAAGTATCTCCGGAAGAAAGCCGCAGAAAGAATTTTGAAAGAAGCGATCCGAATGATCCCGGTTCTATCTTGAATCACGGTGTTCCTTTAGCCGTAATGTTAAATGATTATGGTTGTGATGATATGGAATATTTAATCAGTCACTCGGAAGTAAAAGATACGGTAACAGTTAAATCTGCCGGTCAAGTATATCATTTGCCTGTCGGTATTTTCGATAATCGTGATGATAAAACAACTTATTTCCGTCAAGATCCGCAAAATTGGGAGGAAGAAAAAGTTGACCAATTTATGGATGATGTTAAAAAAGTAACAGATTTAATTTATAAAAATTATAAAAAAGATTAGGAAATCTAAAAAGAGCAAAAATCCCTCATTAATGAGGGATTTTTTATGCTTGATTAAATTATTTTTTAATACTAGCCTTTAAGATTTGCGACAAAGAAGTCGATTGAAGAATCATTAACGACAGCTTTAGTTACAGGATCATCATAGTAGAAACTGTATGAATGATCGCAGTTATTAATTGTAACTGTTGTTGAATGGAAAGCATCAGCAACTTTTTGTGATACTGCAGGAGAAACAATGGTGTCATTAGTAGCGTAAATTGTTAAAGATGGTCCATTGTATTTGGCTGCTGCCTGACCGGCTAAATTGTCAGCGTCCATATATCTTTCAATATCATCAAAGAAAAGTGCACTTAATAATTGTTCGCCAAATACTGATTGGAATGAAGCCATTTCGCCTGTTTCTCTGGCATGAGCTGACATTGTAGCCCAACCATCAACTCCTCCTAGGAAGTTTTTCAAATCTTCAGTCGATTCTGCAGGGGCAACAAATTCAATGGCATCAAAAGTAACCATATCTTCTGCTAACATTTCTAAGATAATTCTTCCGCCCATAGAGTAGCCAAAGCCACCGACTTTTGAAATTTTATACTCAGATTTCATATAGTTCAACACATCAGAAACATCGGCCTTGAAATTAGAGAGAGCATTAAGGGCGATACTTTCGGTACTCTTGTCACAACCTGAGAAATCTAAAGTAACAGTGATTATACCGTTTTCTGCCAAACCGTTAGAAATTGCATCATATCCGCCCCATTCATTATGATTGCCGTGATGACCATGAATCATAATTACTAGTGGATAAGTGTTTTCTGCTGCATAGTCAGCAGGTAAGGTAATATAAGTCGGGATTTGAATGCCTTCACGTTTTGTTGAATTAACTCCGACTTCTGTTACTGTGATTGTTTTTGGATCATCGTTTTGAACTGTTTGCTGATTGCATCCTGCAAAAGAAATGACCATAAACAAAGCTAATAAGATAGATAATAGTTTTTTCATTGTTTCCTCCTGTTCTATTAATCTGCTTAAACGCTTCCAATGATTTTATTATAGGGGATAATATAAGTGTTAGCAAGTGAAATTTTAATAATGGCTGAATAGTGAAGAAATATGAAAAAAATTGTTTTTTATCGCATAAAATATGAAAAAAAATGTTGACGGCAATAAATAAAACTGTTAGAATAATAAAGCGTTATGGAAATGGTCCGTTGGAGAAGCGGTTCAACTCACATGCCTTTCACGCATGCATTCACGGGTTCAAAT
Source organism: Erysipelotrichia bacterium (assembly GCA_030525245.1). Taxonomy (GTDB): domain Bacteria; phylum Bacillota_I; class Bacilli_A; order Erysipelotrichales; family Erysipelotrichaceae; genus UBA1783. Next base: position 20,803 of record JAUNFB010000015.1, on the reverse strand, counting down.
CCCGTACGGGCTACCAGTTAACGAATTAGAGATCGACGGATCTCTTTTTTTGTAAAGAAAGATATTTTATGATAAAAAAGATATTAAGTTATTTTGCTCAAGGCAGTTACCGTTTCGCTAATGGATTTGTTTCGGCATTTACAATTGTTTATTTAAATCGTGCAGGCTTTTATGATTGGCAAATAGGTATAATTATATCTTTGATGGGGTTGTTTTCTTTGATTTTAAACTATTTTATTACCGGATATTGTTTGAAAATAATCAATAATAAGATAAAATATTGGACACTTTTCATCTACATATTAAGTTTTATAAATTATGGTTTATATTATTTGAGTTCTGATACGATTGCGAAAATGGTCTTTTTTCCTTTGGGATATGCCTTTTTCTCTTATAATCATCACTTTGTAAATTTGTTATGTGCCGCAAATAATAATGATGATAAAGTAAAAGATGGTAATCGTCCTACTAATATCGGGACATTGGTTTATGGTTTAACGGTAGGTGCGATAGGCAGTGTATTTGATAAATATCATAATGCTTTTTTAATTAAAGCGACTTTTATAGTGATTGGTATTGCCTTTTTGTCGGCTTTGTTACTGGAAAATAAGCAGTGCTTTTTGGTAGACAAATTGAACATTAAAAGGATTTTAGGAATTATCGGAGATATAAAAGAGAATAGAACAATAATTTTGTTTTTAATTGCTGTTACAGCATCTTCGGTAAGTGCTGTGATGTCTTTGAAGTTTTTATCACGCATAGTAGTTGAAAACGGCGGTAGTGCATTTAATTTAGGTATTGCTTTTATGATTCAATCTTTAGTTGTTATTCCTGTTTCATATTATTCAGATAAAATACGAAAAGTCTATGATGCTGATAAAGTGTTATTATTTAACTTTGCTTTTTCTTTGTTAAAAATAATAATATTATGGCGTTCTAAATTTTGTTGGCAGATATATCTGGCAATGCTTTTAACAGCTTTTGGCTATGGTGGAATGGGATTCGCTTGTGTTGATTACCTAAAAAGAGTTGCTGGTGATCGCTATGAAATATTCCACGAATTGACAACATTATGCGATAGCATAAATTTGGGTTCTTTGTTCGGAGGAGTTATTTCCGGCATAATCATGACTTTTTGTACTGTACGGATATTGTTGCTGATAAGTTGGATTGTTGCGTTACTTGGTTTAATTGTACTGTTTTTATCTCAGGTAAATTATTTGAAATATAAATAATCATTGAGTATAATAGACTAGGTCTTAGTTATTGCTGAGGCTTATGCACTGCATCTTTAGGAGCGGTAGCGAGGAGTTAAAATGAATTATTTGAAAACAAAAAAATTGGTGGCAATGGGTTTGTTTATTGCGTTGGTAGTTATTCTGCAGTATTTAAGCTCATTTGTTAAATTCGGCACATTTTCTATTTCTTTGGTTTGTGCGCCGATAGTTGTTGCGGCAGCATTGTATGGACCGCTATGCGGAGCAATATTGGGATTTATTTTCGGTGTGGTAGTCTTGTTCACCGGAGATGCCTCAATCTTTATGGCTTATAAACCGGTAGTAACAATTATTGTTGTTCTTCTGAAAGGAACGATAGCCGGAGCTGGATCCGGAATCATTTATCAGACATTGAGCAAAAAGAATCAACATTTAGCCGGTATTATATCGTCAATCGCTTTTCCGGTAATCAATACGGGAATATTTCTTATTTCATGCATTATATTTTATCAACCGATAATCAATCAAATTGCTGTAACTAACGGTTATACCGGCAGTACCTTGGGATATTTGTTGTTTGGCTTTGTCGGACTGAATTTTGTTTGGGAATTGCTAATTAACTGTTTGTTAGCTAATACGATTGTTCGTTTGATCCATTTGGGAAAACATGATTAAAAAAGGAGGAAATTAAATGAAGAAAATTTTAATAGTATTATTGACTGTGTTTATGCTGTTTGGTTGCACAAGTAAGCCTAGTGATGACCAAGATATAGATTTAAAAGCAACTTTGAATGAACTTATGGACGGCGCCGATGCACCGGATTGTGACACAATGGAATTGGATAAGGATAGTTTTGCCGGCATTGCATATATTCCTTATGAAGAAGGATATAAAGCTGTTGTTTCTGAGGCAATGATTAATGCGGTTGCCCATTGTGCTGTAATTGTTCAAGTGCCTTCAACAAGTGATACAAGCAAATTGGCTCAGGAAATGTTGGACAATGCTAATCCGCGTAAATGGATATGTGTTGAGGCAGAAAAAACTGTTGTATGTTATACGGATAATTTAATTGTTTTGGTTATGTCTTTTACGGATGTTGCCGATAAAGTTGTAAGTAATTTCCAAAATAAATACAGTAATGGGCATGTATTGGAAAAAAATAATCTTGAATAAAAAAACATCGTTAACGGTATTGAGTCAATACCGTTTTCCGATTATGGGGTTCGGAGCATTTTTGATATTATTCTTTCATTTATGGCTTAATATTTTTAATAATATTTCTTTTTTAGCACCAATCGAAAGATTCTTAAAAAATACTGCTTATTACGGCGTGGATATCTTCTTTTTGATGTCAGCGATCGGATTGTATCATTCAATGAGCAAGAATGATAACATCAAACAGTTTTATTATAAGAGATTTTCACGCTTATTTGTTCCGTGGTTAGTTTGTTGCTTGTTGACTGCTTGGGATAATAAATGGTCGTTTTTGACCTTGTTGAAAAATTTTACAGGTTATAGTTTTTTCTTTCAATCGATATATACTTTCAAATGGTACATAATTGCCGTATGTATTGTTTATTTGTTGTTCCCTTTTTATTTTCATCTTTTTAATAAAGCTGATAATAAAAAAATGTTTACTCTGAAAGTTATCCTTTTATGGTTTATTACCTTCATTTTTTTGCAGAAGTTTATAAGAAGTGATTTTTACGGTTTGATATGGCGAATGCCGATATTTTTAGTCGGTGTGTTGTGTGAATATCTGATCTTAAATGAAAAAGTTGAGATCAAAAATATTTATTTATGGTTCATATTGGTATTGGGTGTAGCTTTAGCTTATTTCTTAAATGGCAAAAAGGTGCCGATAAATGATCTTCAATTGTTAACTTCTAATTTTTGCTTGGCTTTTGGCAGTTCACTGTTATTGGGAAGTTTCTTGCAGAGAAAAAATCTACGGACACCTGTTTTGAATATTTGGGGAAAATCCTCGTTGGAATTGTATTTGTTTCAAGAATTAATCGGAATGAAGGTAATAAAATTGTTGTTACCGTTAAAATTCAGATTGTTAATAAACCTGATTGTATTTTTTGTTGTAAGTGCGATTTGTTATTTTTTCAGTCGATTATTTACATATATTAAAAATAAATTTGTATAATAAATAGGGAGGATAATAAAATGCTTTATAAACAATTTGCTGACATAAAACTTTCACAATTAGGATTCGGGACCATGCGCTTGCCGATGACAGATGATGGGGATGTAGATCAAGAGAAGACACAAGAACTTATTGATTATGCACTAAAAAATGGAATTAATTACTTTGATACCGCCTATCCTTACTGTCAAGGAAAATCGGAAATTGTCATTGGTGAATCTTTAAAAAAATATCCGCGAAATTCTTTTTACTTGGCAGATAAGTATCCCGGGCATCAATTGGCTAGCAGTTATAATCCGCAAGACATATTTGAAAAACAGTTGAAAAAGTGTCAAGTTGACTACTTCGATTTTTATTTGTTGCACAATGTGTGCGAACAATCGCTTGATGTATATGAAGATGAACGTTGGCATATTATTCCGTATTTTCTCGAACAAAAACGTCTGGGCCGAATCAAATATTTGGGCTTTTCGACGCATGCGACAGTTGATACTTTACGCTACTTTATAGAAAAATATGGAAATATTATGGATTTTTGTCAAATACAATTAAATTACTTGGATTGGACGTTGCAACAGGCCAAAGAAAAGTATGAGCTTTTATGCCAACATAATATTCCTGTATGGGTTATGGAACCGTTGAGAGGCGGGAAATTGGTAAATATTACTGAGGGACAATTGAAACGGCTTCAAGATTCGGGATTGACTAATGCTCAAACGGCTGCTTTTGATTTTTTGAAAAGCTTAGATAATGTTACGGTTGTACTTTCCGGAATGAATGAACTAAGCCAGATGGAAGAAAATATTACTATATTTTCTCGACAGGAGGCATTGACTTCCGCTCAAAGAGAAATTTTATTCAATATCGCCGAACAATTGAAACAAGGCGAACCGTGTACCGGATGTCGATATTGTTGCGAAGGCTGTCCGGCAGAATTAAATATTCCGCAACTTATTAATTGTTATAATGATTTGATATATAGTAAGTCTTTTACTCCGATTATGTATTTGGAACATCTTCCACAGGATAAACTTCCTACAGCTTGCTTGGGGTGTGGACAATGCAGTGCTGTTTGTCCGCAAAAAATCGATGTTCCGCAAGTTCTGCAGAAATTAACCGTTATGTATGAAAAGTCGGAAAAGTGGCATGATATTTGTAAAAAAAGGGAACAAGACGCTCGCAAATTAGGATAAGATGGTTTGAAAAAGCCATCTTTTTAAATAAAAAAGGACAATTAATGTCCTAATAATTGTTCAATAGTTTTTTCGTCTATATCGATATAGATTGTTTTATATTCCTTCATTGCAACTTTTCCTAATTTGGAATTCGGTATTTTTTTTAAGTTTTTAACTTGGGTATAATTTACCGGAATGCTGGAAGAAGATCGATATTTGGAATAGTACGCAGCCAGCATAGCACAGGCTCTGATTTCTTTTTCTGTCGGTGTGGCACTGTTGATGATAACATGGCTGCCACTGCCGTCCTTAACATGAAACCAATAATCTGTTCGATTAGCCTTTTTGAAACTGATATAATCATTTTGTATGTTGTTTTTTCCTAATAGAATTAAATGATCATCGAAATTTATTTTTGTATAATTAGGTTCTTTTGGCTTCTTTATTCTCTCTTTGCGAGCAGAGGCTTTGAGATAGCCGTTATTTATTAATTCCTGTTTAATTTCTTCGGCACTGTTAAAGTCAGACATTTCCAGTTGTTGTAGAATTTGAGTGAAATAATTCAAATTATCTTGGGCAATCGCAATTTGCTCGTTGATGTATTTTTTACTGACGGATAATTTGCGGTATTTTGTAAAGAATTTTTTAGCGTTGCCTTTTCCGTCTAATTTTTCATTTAGAGGTATCGTCACTTCTTTATTATCAAAATCAAGCAGAGTTACTTGCTTTTGACCTTTATGAATCTCCGATAAGTTGGAATAAATCAATTGACCGTAATCGCGATATATTTCACAATTATCTGCTTCCTGTAAAGAGTTGTTTAAATTATCGATTTTCTTAGTGAATTTATTTATTTCTTTGCGGGTAAATTTAAATAGATCGCCGGTAATTTGTCTGATTCTTTCCTTTTCTTCTTTAGTAAAGTATACATAATCCAATCCGGAGCATATAGGCATTTTTTGATAATCTTTTTTAAGATGGGTTAAGGCGATGCAATGGAAGTATTGTTCATCATTAATGTTTGTTAAGTATAAACTGTCCGAATTACTGATTTCTTGCATTATTTCCTTAAAAGATTGCCGAGAAAGGCGATATAATATTTCATCGGCTAATAAAGAAGAAACACCGGTTAAACAACTGGTCGGATTTTCTGTTTCAGGCAGTTTCTCAATTTCAAAAGGATTAACTTTGCCAACTTGAGGAGCAGTAACAACAAAACGAGCTCCGGGTTGAATTGTCCGGACAGTATTTTCAAATGGCGGTATGTGTTTTAGAGCATCAATTATTCTGTCATTCTGTACCAAAATTATATTAGCGTATTTGCCCATTAATTCGACATATAAATCCAAAGTTATTCTGTCGCCTATTTCATTACGATTGTTTACTTTAATGATTAAATAGCGGTCTAATCCGGCTTGTTGCAGTGAAGTGATAATACCGCCTTCCAAATATTTTCTTAACAGCATTATAAAATTAGAAGGAGTTGATCTTGTCGGATATTTTTTCTCAGTAAAATGAATACGATTGTATTTTGAATGGGTACTGATCATTAATTGAAAACTGTAATGACCCTTTAACATTAATAGAACTTCCGTATCCGATATTTGATAAATTTTAACAATTCTTTCACTGACTGCCGGTTGTAATTGTTTAACAACTTGGTGTAAAAAAATTCCGTCAAAAGCCATAAAATATTCCTCCGTATTTTATTATAGCACATTGAAAATTAGAGAGTTAGTTAGTATAATAGTAAAAAATAAGTGGCGAAGGGAGTTTGGTTTATGAAAAAAGGATTATTGATTATTTTGTCCGGACCATCAGGCGTTGGAAAAGGAACTGTCAGAGCCAGATTTCAAAATGACCCTAAGCTAAATATTGCCTATTCAATATCGATGACTTCTCGTGCCAAAAGAAATAAAGAGGTAGATGGTGTTGATTATTTCTTTGTTACACGCGCTCAATTTGAACAAGCCATTAAAAATGATGAGTTGTTAGAATATGCCGAATTTGTAGGTAACTATTATGGTACACCTTTAGCAAATGTAGAAAAACTCAGGAACGAAGGGAAAAATGTTTTGTTGGAAATTGAAGTTGAAGGTGCCGGAAAAGTTCAAAAAAAATGTCCTGATGCTCTATCTATATTTATCATACCGCCTTCAATGGATGAATTGGAAAGAAGAATCCGTAATCGTAAAACCGAACCGGAGGAAATCGTTCAACAACGTTTAGCGAAAGCGGCTAAGGAAATGCAGATGTTGGGACAATATAAATATGTTATTTGTAATGACGATATTGATTTGGCAGCTGAATTGATTTCAACGATTATCAAAAGGCATATGGAGATGCAACGGTAAGCAGGAAATGTAATTTCTGCTTTTTTCGTAATTATGATAGAATGAATAAGGAGTAAAAATGAAGATAGTAAAGGTTTATATTGAACATCCGCTAATGCAATTGAATACGACTTTTGACTATTTTTATAGTGGTGAAAAAGATATAAACAAAGGTATTAGGGTTACGGTTCCTTTTCGTTCTCAGAAAGTTATCGGATTTGTTGATGAGGTTATTGATAATATAGATGTAAAAGAATATGAACAGAAAATCGGATACAGGATTAAAGAAATAATCGGTATTATTGATGAATATCCTTTGATTAATGAAGAACTTAGTTCATTGGCTAAATGGCTCAGTAAAATGACTGTTACTCCTTTGATCAGCTGTCTTAATGCTATGCTGCCGCCATCTTTGAAACCGCACAGTAATTTTAAAAAAGTTGTTAGTCAAAATTGGGTAAGAATAGTTGATGAAGATTTAAAAAAAGACTTTCCCCGGGATTTGTTATTGAAAGATTTTAAGGAAAAAGTAGGACAATATCGTTACAGTAAATATAAAAAGGATAGAAAAATTGAAGTATATCAATGTGAAAAGAAAGCGACTGTTCAAGAAGATAAAATAGTTGAAAGTCCTTTTACATTAACCGAACAGCAAAAAAAAGCTGTTAATACGGTTTTAAATACAAACAAAGAAGTGATTTTACTGCATGGGATAACAGGAAGCGGTAAAACCGAAGTTTTTTTACAACTCAGTAAGCTTATCGGTCAACAAGATAAGCAAGTTTTGATATTGGTTCCGGAAATATCTTTAACCCCTTTGATGGTTAAAAGATTTAAAGAAAGATTTAATAATATTGCTGTATATAATTCTGCTTTGTCGGCACAAGAAAAGTATGAACAATATTGTTTGGTTAAGGAAAATAAGGTTAAAATTGTTGTCGGAACAAGAAGTGCTGTGTTTATGCCGTTTAATAATTTAGGCTTAATTGTCATTGATGAAGAGCATGACAATTCTTATAAACAAGACAGTATGCCGCGCTATAATACCAGGGACGTGGCGATTGAAAGAGCTAAATATCATCATTGTAAAGTTTTATTAGCAAGTGCAACTCCTACCTTGGAAAGTTATGCTCGGGCTGCTAAAAATGTTTATGAATTGGTAAAGTTGGACAAACGTATAAATAGCAGTCTGCCAATAAGTCATTTAATCGATATGCAAAATGAAATAAGGAAAGGAAATTATATTGTTTCCGCTCCGCTAAAAGAGGCAATAGGAAAAAGATTACAATTGAATCAGCAAAGTATTCTCTTATTAAATAGAAGAGGTTATACACCGATTGTGAAATGTTCGAGTTGTTCGCATGTGGCGACCTGTCCACATTGTGAATTGGCTTTAAGCTATCATAAAGATGAAAATCTGTTGGTGTGCCATTTCTGCGGTTATAGTTGTCCGACTGATTTAACATGTCCTAAATGCGGTCAAAAGATGTGGCAAAACTATGGTGTTGGTACTCAACGTTTGGAGGAAGAAATACATAATATTTTTCCTCAGGCAAAAATCATTCGTATGGATGCTGATACAACGCGCAAGAAAGACGCACATTCAAAAATTTTACAAGCTTTCGAAAATCATGAATATGATATTTTAATCGGAACGCAAATGATCTCTAAAGGTTTGGATTTTCCTAATGTCACATTGGTAGGGATTTTTAATGCTGATAGTCCATTGGCTCGAAATGACTATCGCTCGGTAGAAACGACTTTTGATCTGATTGTTCAAGCAAGCGGACGCAGCGGACGCAGTGATCAATCCGGCGAGGTTTATGTACAGTCATATGATACAATTCATTACGGAATTCGTTTAGCCGTTAAGCAGGATTATATTACTTTTTTTAATAATGAAATGAGTTATCGCCATGCATTGCTGTATCCGCCATATGCATATCTGATCGCTGTGTATTTTTTGGGAAAAGATGATGAACAATGTAAAAGGGCTGCTCAATCCGCCGTTGATTATTTTCAAGCAGAAAAACAAATAAAGATCCTCGGTCCATCGGAATTAGGAAGAAGAAAAGATGAATATCGTTACCGTTTTGTGATGAAATCAAAAGATAAATTGAAAATGATAGACAGTTTATGGAATTGGTATAATACGTTGACAATAAATAAAAACAAGATCAATATCCAAGTTGATGTCGATCCATATGTGTTAGATTGATTAAGTGTAAATTATTATTCATGTTTGTGATTGAAACACAATTAAATAGTTCTTGCGTGAGATTGATTTTCGGAGTATAATTAACTCAGTTGCGGGTGTGGCGAAATTGGTAGACGCACTAGACTTAGGATCTAGCGTCGAGAGACATGCGGGTTCGAGTCCCTCCACCCGCACCATCATTTTGCTTTTAGGCGTTTTAGACGCCAAAATCGATTAAAAACTAAACATTTTATTTATTTTTTACGGATAAAATTATCTAAAAATTATCCAAAACATTTAACTATTTTGTTAGTTTTCTGTTTAGTCGATTCATTGCCTCTCGTAAATCATCATTTGACATACGAGTGTATTGGTATGTTACATTGATATTTTCGTGACCCATGCCTTTCGCGGTTACGGAGATATTTTCATTGTTTCTTTGCATATCCGTTGAATATTGATGCCTGAGGCAATACCAATTGAATTGTATATTTTCTTTTTTACATAGTCTCATTATTCTATCAGAAACTATTGTAGAATTAAGAAGATTTCCATTATAGTCAGCGAAAAGATATTTTTTGTCTTTTTGGTAGTTCATAATTTCCTTAAATAGTTCCAATGCCGGATCTGTAAGTGGAATGTCTCTATAAGACTTTTGAGTTTTTACTCCTCTTATATACGATTTTCTTTCAGCATTTAAACCTATCTCTTGCCGGGCATACAATAGTTTCTTATCAAAGTCTATATGTGAATATTCTAATGCTAATACTTCTGCGGGTCTCAATGCTGTAAACCAAGATACTTTTAATGCATAACTCATTATGTGTGCATTATATTTATTCTTAGGAGCTTCTCTAGCAGTAGATATTAGACCATCACATACTTTTAGTAAGGTTTCTAAATTTGTTTCGGCTATTCTTTTAGATTTGACCTTATTTATATGTATTTTTTCTATTTTATCGCAAGGATTCTTAACAATAATGTCCATCCTAATCGCTGCTTTGAAGACTTGTGTCCATATGCAAACTAAGTAGTCTAATATTCCTTGACTGATATTCTCTTGTCTTGAAGCATTTGCAAGGCTAAATTGAATGTCTGCTGCTGAAACATCCCTTATATTTTTTTCTAATAATTCCTTATTTACCCACTTGGAGAAAGTCAGTCTTTTCTTTCTTATTGTTTCGTGGGACAAATTTGTCATTAAAAAATACTTCTCCAGAGTGTCGTTCACTGTTAGATTCGAATAATTTGGAGCTCCTATTGTTTTTTGAGTTAATAGGAATTGATCTCGGCATACTATTGCTTCCAAATATGCCTGGCGAGGATTCAAATAATTAGTTTCATTAAAAGTTTTAGTATAAGTCATACTTTTAAAATCCTTTTTGTATGGGATGAAAACTTTAAAACTCCATTTTCCCGTTTTCTCAGACTTAATTTGTTTTACAAATTTAGCGTGTTTAAAAAGTTCATTATCTTTCATATATTTACCTTCCTTTCATTATTCAGCGCACCATATTTGAAAATGATAACGCACGTGACAATTCACTTTTACGGTTAAATTATAGCATAATCGAATATATTTTCATTGAATCTATTGAATTAAATAAAAAATAGTTTATTCTATTTTCACGAAAGGCATAAAATTTAAAAAATAGATAAATTATGTACAGACAAGATAAAGATTTAGAAATGATGGACTTAAAATTAAGAATATTTGTTGAGTATTCTAAAAGGTTACCTTATATTTATGAGATTATAGAAAACCTAAAAGATGATATAGAATATTTTGGTTATCCTAAAGAAAGTATATATAAAAAATCTGGCAAATTTTATTTTGTTGGGATGGATGATGAGTTGCTTTCTTTAATGGTGAAGCGAGATAAATTAGAGAAAGAATATTATGAAGAATTATTGCTGATTAAATCAGTGTCAGAAGTGCTTACAAAATTGGATTCGGATGAAATAGAGTTATTATATTTGCGTTATGAACGTCAAATGACATTTAGGAATATTGGTTATTTGAAGCACTATTCGTATATGAATATTGCTAGAGACATTGACAACATTCTTTACAAATTTATAGATTACAATAATTCGTAATTTAAACATTTCCTACAATAGGAGATATAAAAAATGATGATTCGGTAGCTCAGTAGGTAGAGCAATGGACTGAAAATCCATATGTCGCTAGGTTCGAGTCCAGCCCAGACCATCATTAAAAGGTTGAAGTTTTAAACTCGCCTTTTTTATTTTATCAACAATTTATAGGAGGAGTTAGAAAATGTTGAACAAAATTAAAGAAAAAATTGCAAACACTGCATTCAAAGCAGCTAAAGAGAAAGTGCACGATTATTATGAATCTCATAAGGAGACTATTAATACGGTAGGAATTATTGCAGTGGTTGGAATTATTTATTCTCTTGGTAAGCAAAAAGGATACTCAGAAGCTTGCAGAAAAAATGAAATAAATATTATTTTATCTAAAGTCTAAAAACCGTATTTTACACATTTGTAATAATAGGAGGTACAAAAAATGGATAAGGAAAAATTTGTTAATGATATTTTAATAAAAGACACGGATGAGTTATTCGACGATATTCAGGAACTTCAAAGAGAACTGTTAGACTACGATGCTGAGTACTATAGAAGAGAACAAGAAGAAAAACACAAATTGGCTATTCGTGGCGTCGTTTCTGGAGTCATCACAGTGCTAGGGACCGTGATATTTTTAAAATTTTTACGACCTTATAGAAAAGTTTATGTATTAGTAGAACCAAATAGAAAAGCTTAGAAATTTAGACTAAGCTTTTCATTTTATCAACGATTTGAAGGAATAATCGAAAAACCGTATTTTAAACATTTGTAATAATAGGAGGTATAAAAAATGGATGAATTTTCAAATGTTTTGCGAGAGCAAATTGCTAAGTGCTATGAGGATTTAAGCACTGTTAGAAAGGGGTCGGAAGAATATACTAATATTTGTAAATCTATACAAATATTGCGCAGGATTCAACTCGAAAATAATGACAATCTCGAAAAAGAGTTGGAGCATGAACTTAAAGTGAAAGAAGAAGCAAACCAAAAACGACATGAGGATGTCAAATTTTGGGTTGACAAGGCCTGCACTGTATTTGGTGGTGCTATGAAATTGATAGGAATTTCGGCACTTACAATAATGGTGCTTAAATATGAAGAGCAAGGAGCTCTTAGATCAAAAGTTTGGGCGTGGGTTCCAAAATTATGGTCTTCAAAGATTTAAAGTGACTAAAAACAGTCACTTTTTATTTTTAATGTGACTCGTCAACAAATCTTTTGATTTATTATGTTTTTTGGAAAGGAGACTTTAAAATGACATTTATTGAAGTGAATTATATTTCTATCATTATCGGAATGATTATAGGCATTTGGCTTGGTATGCTGTTTACGGTCGCCTTATTAAACTTATTTAGAATTAAAAAATATGGAGGAATTAGAAAATGAAAATTAGTTTATTTAATATTATTATGGTTTGGTTTTTGGCATTAATTATTGGGGTTATGGTTGGGCTTTGCTTAATGTGCATCTCTACAAAAATTAGATGTGCAGTTAACAGATTCTTTTATGGCGAATATGAAGAAGAAATCATAGAAAAAGAATAATCGAAAAATCGTATTTTAAACATTTGTAATAATAGGAGGTACAAAAAATGTTAGAAAATATTAAAGAAAGTGTGTCAGAATTTTTGACAAAAGACAGAAAGAGTGACGTTGCCGGTGCGATAGTTTTAGGAACTGTTGGACTTATATTTACCGGTTTAAATGCCGCTTGCGGTGTCATTGTCAAAGACATAACAATAAGAAAATTAAAAGAAAAAGAAGCGAAATAAAGGACACGCTTCTTTGTTTTTCAAGTGAAATTATGGAGGAGTTAGAAAAATGAAAAACAAATTAGAATTAATTAAAAATGGCTTTTTTACATTATGTAAATTAGCAAAAAAGAATGCGCCAACGATACTTACTGTAGTATCCGTTATAGGTGTAGGTGTGACTGTTTACGAGACAGCAAAAGTGACACCTAAAGTAACAGAGGTTTTAGAAGAAAATAAAGATTCTAAACCTATTGAAAAGGTTGTTAAAGTGTTGCCTGCTGCCGCTCCGGCTGTAGTAGCTACTACAGCAACATGCGCCAGTATCATATTAGCAAATGTTAGTGCAGCAAAAAGAATTAAAGAACTTAGTGCTGCATGCGCTTTGGTTGTTTCTTCATTGAACAACTGGAAAGAAACGGTTAAAGAAACCGTAAATCAAGAAACTTTTGATGAATTGAAGTCTAAAGTTGTTGAAAAAGATCTAAAACCTACTTTAGATTTGACTTGTGTAGACCGTTGTGGTTACAAAGGAACAACTTTATGTTATGACAAGTGGTCTGGAAGATATTTCTATTCGGATCCGGAATTCATAAAACTTAAGTTTGCTGAATTCAAATACAAATTGGCAAACAACGATTCAATGTCTTTGAATCAATTATATTCAGATCTTGGTCTTGAACCAAATGAATTTGGAGAATCTTTTGGTTGGGACATTACAATGGGTCAAAAATTGACTTTAGATATAACATCTAAAGTGTGCCGAACAAATGATCAGCCTTGCTTAGTTCTTGATTATGATGTTTGGCCATTGGATTTTCCATATTAAAGAGTTTGGGATACGATTCCCATTCTCTTATTTGAACATTCGTAATTTAAACAATGCTTATAATAGTAGAAATACTATTCATTATTATAGGAGGAATTTAGAAATGAAAAAGCAAGATGAAATGAATGAAGTATTAATGGACGTTGAAGACGAAAATGTCGAAAAGGCAGAAAAGAAATCTTTATGGAAAAAGATTAAAGGGTTCGTTAGAACTCATAAGGCTTTATGCGCAACAATAGGAGTTGGAGCAGTTGTAGGAATCTTATTGGTTGTATTAAAGAAGTCTGATGGTAACGACGAAGATTTAGTTGAAGCTGTAGAGAATTCTGTAGAAAGTGTTAGCCCTTACGACACAAGTAATATTGATGACGACACATTAGAAGAAATCATTGTAAATGCACAAAATGCAGCTATTGAAGCTTATAACAATGCAGTGAATGCAGAATAGTAATTAAAAGATAAGAAAAATAAAAACAGTTCTCTTATCTTTTTCTAAAATTTTATTGAAAAGGAAAGAAATAAAATGAATGATGAATTTTATAAAAATCTTCCATCAAATGTTATAAACGAAGATGATAAAGATGATAAAAATGAAAAAAAGAAAAAGATATCCGGTCCTGTGACAATAAAAAAGCAAACTTTTAAAGAGAAAATTAAATCTTCATTTGTTAAAGAAGATTTAAAAGTTGTTAAGGATCATATTGTTTATGAAATGATTATCCCAAAAGTTAAACAATTAGTTGTAGACACATTAATTGGTTGTGTTTATTCTATATTTTTTGGTGTAAACTCTTCAGATTATCCAACTGGCGGAGCAAGTCGTACAAAGTATAATACTATAAGTAATAGCCAACAGAGACAAAGTTATGGTATTACAAATTCGGCAAAAGGTTTTGATATCGGAGATGTAGTGCTTGCAAATTATGATGATGCGATGCTAATTATTAATGAATTAAAATCCAGAATAGAAACGTATGGTCAAGCAACAGTTGGTGACTTATATTCTATGATGGATTTAGTTCCAGAGTTCACATACTATAAGTACGGTTGGACAGATTTAAGAGAAGCAGGGTGTGTTCCTGTGTATAATGGTTACAAATTAAGATTGCCTACACCGAGAGCATTAAACAAATAGAGAAAGGAAAAATTATATTATGAAAATTATTAAAAAAGCATTAGTCCGTGGCTTTGTATACGGATTATTTGGTATGCCGGCATTCATATTCGGAATGAAAATCGGTTTTACGGTCATTGATTCAATCAATAATAGAATAAATAAAGTAGAAGAAGATTTAGAAGAAAACGAGGAGGAAATTATATTATGAAATTAAATGAGAATTTTTCAAGATTTTTAGGTAAAACAAGCCTAAAATTAAAAGAACATGCTCCTAAAATAATGTTAGTCACAGGAGTAGTTGGCGTTGTAGGCACTGTTGTCTTAGCATGCTCTGAGACTTTAAGTGCAGAAGCAATCTTGTACGAACACAAAAGCGATTTGGATAAGATCAAAAAAGCTGAAGATTTAAATGAAGAAAATGGAGTGGAAGTCTACTCCCCTCAGCAAAAACAAAAAGATACTGTGATCGTTTATGCAAGAACTGCAGGTAAATTCGCTAAATTATATGCACCGGCATTCTTGTTAGGCACTGTATCAATTGGATTGATCTTGAAATCAAATTCTATATTGGAGAATAGATATTTAGGAATGGCAAGCGCCTATATGGCTCTTAAAGAGGAGTATGAAAGATATAAGAATCAAGTAAAAAAAGAAATCGGTTCTGAAAAAGAAGAACAAGTCCAGACAAATTCAGTTCTTGATTTGGATAAGGATTATTCAGAAGAGCCTCTTGGTACTCGCTTAAGCGGATATGCAAAGATATTCGATGAAACGAATCCTAATTTTACAAAGAGTTCGGATTCCAATAACATGTTCTTGAGACGGCAATTGCATTATTTAAATGATAAACTTCAAGCCAAAGGATATTTATTCTTGAATGATGTATATTCGGCTCTTGGTTTTCCGCCTACAAAGGCAGGTCAAGTAGTCGGATGGATATTAGACAATCCAAAAGGAAATGGTTATATTGACTTTGGTCTCGATTCACATATTAATACTCAAAAGTCTGCGTTTATTAATGGATATGAAAACGCGGTTATATTAGATTTTAATGTAGATGGACCGATTTTAGATCTACTTAAAATTGAACAATTTTAGACCTCTTTAGAAGAGGTCTTTTTTCTTAAAGGAGATACACAAATAAATGAAAAAAGATAAATTACCAATATTATTACAAGTGTTGTCCGGGATTGGAGTAGTATGCACAGCTGCTCTTTCTTCTGTATCTATGCTGAAAACCATTAAGGAATTAAATAGAGAAGAAAATTCTAATTTTACAAAAAAAGAAAAAATTATGTGCGCTGTAAAGCATTATATTCCAACTGCTATTACAGGTATAGGAACAATAGGATGCCTTGTAATGAGTGGAAAGGTATTTGATTCTATTTATCAAACTCTACTTGCAGCTTATTTGACAACTGAGGAAAGTTATATTAAGTATGTTGAGAAGAACGTTGAAATTAACGGAATCGAAAACCATAACGAGATTATTAAAAGAATTGCAGACGAGGATGCAAAATGGAGTAACATATATGCTTGCACATATTTCGAGAAGTGCAGTTTAGATTTTGATGACCCCTCACCGGATGAGTTTAAACTTTTTTACGAACCTGTTTCAAAGAAAATGTTCAGAAGCACAATGAGCAGAGTTCTTCAAGCGCAGTACCATTTCAATAGAAACTTTGTGCTACTCGGGGAGGTACCATTGAATATGTACCTGTCATTATTAGGTTTAGATCCTGTTGAAGACGGAGACTCAATTGGATGGACTTGTCTTGATTCCGCTATAGATGATATTTATTGGATGGATTTTTCGAATAAAAAAGAAAAGTATAACGAAGAGACATCCTATTATATTTTAACACCGTTGTTCTATCCTGTGGCTTTGGTAGATATAGACCCGGATCGGTACAAACGATTGAAAGTTCAATACGGATTAATAGATTCTATTTCAAATGTAAATTAAGGAGAAGATAATATGAGACTAAAGAAAACTTTTGACGTTGCTTCTAAAGATAAAGCAATAATGGAAAGATATTATATAGGGAGAATTTCTGCAGAAAAAGGAGCGGAAATGATTTCTAAAACAAATGATACGGAATGTAGTGTTAATGATTTCATTTCGTTATGCATTAGATGCGGCTTTAATGTAAATGCTGAGGATCAAGGGCTATATTTTAAAACAAACTAAAAAGGAGTAAAGATTTATGCTAAAAGATTATTTAAAAGTTAATTATATTTTACCGGTTATTGCATCGATTGTCGGTGCTTTCTCTGTAGGTTATAGCATCGGTAAAATGAAAACCAAAAAGACATACGAAGAAGAGATCGAAAGAAAAGATCAAGAACTTGAAAGATGTCATTATCAAATTCAAAGACAAAATGACAAAATAATTGAGCTGAAGAATATTTCGGATAATATTAGAATGAAAAATGAAACATTCGTTAGTGCTTTGAAAAATGACACAGATTCATCGGAAGATGAAATAAAAAGGATTATCGATACATATGGCGGTGATAATTATCCAAAACCTAAAGATCTTGATATTGATGACCATCCTTATGATAATGATGAAGATGACCATCCTTTGGTTAAAGTCATGGATGATGCCGCAGTTGACTCAATAATAAAAAAGTCTAAACCGAAATTGATTAAAGTCGAAGATTTTGGTGAAATATTTACATATGACACTGAAACATTATATTTGTATAGGGACGATAGTATACTTGCCGATGAAAACGACGATATTATCGAAAATGAAGATGAACTAATAGGCGATTGCTTAGATAAGTTCAACTTTAGAGATAGTAACGAAACCAGTATATATGTTAGAAACGATCGTTTAAGGACCGATTATGAAATATTGAAGGTGAACGGATCATATAGAGATGATGTAATTGGGAGGTAAAAAAGAAGAAAAAATGATGACATTTATTTTAATAGCAATAGTTATACTGTATTTTGTAAACATTATATTATGTATTAGCATTTTAAATACTAGAGCAAGAATAGCAAATCATGAAGCACGATTAAGATCTGATATTTATGAAGCGGTCGCAAGAGTGCATCAAATTTATGAGGATGATATTGATCATCAAGCATTAAAAGCAACTTATAAGAATCGAGGTGATAATTATTAATACCTTGAATTTAAACGAACACTCATATTTTCGATTTTTGTCGGAGAGAATTAATCATGGGTTATCATCCAAATATTCGAAATTATTAGACTTATTGTTTCATAAGGAATTTATATTTCCTCTTCAACGAGACAGAAACAGAGCAGTAGATGGATTAGATTTGAGAAACTCATATTTCGGTTATTCTAATATTGATATAGGGGATCCAAATGTTTTAGAGGTACTAGTTGCTTTAGCACTGAGACTTGATTTGGATGTTATAGGTGACGATGATGAAAAACATCTTGGAGATTGGTTTTGGGGTATGCTGTTCAACTTAGGCTTATCCGAATATGATGACGACAATTTTGATAAAAAACAAGTTGAAAGTAAAATTGATATTTGGCTAAGTAGAGGATTTGACTATAGTGGAAAAGGCAGTATATTTCCATTAAAATCTCCACAAACGGACCAAAGGATAACAGAAATATGGTATCAAGCTAATGCATACATAATCGAAAATGTAAAAATCTAAGAAAGGGTGCGATATTATGCTTGATTTTTTAATGATAAACGAAGAAAAAAAGTTCGATAAAAAGATAAATGCTTTTACCGTATGCATACGACCTGAGTTTAGAGTTAGAGCAAGCGAAGATTTAATGATAAGAGGAAGAGATTTTTATGCAATATGGGATGATGAATCCAAATTTTGGTCAAAAAGTGAAGATTCTGCATTAAATCTTATAGACAAAGAAATAAAAAGATATTCTGAAGAATACAAAGAGAAACATCCTGATGATAATGTAATACCATTGTACACTTATAAGTCGTCTTCCGGAATAATAGATTTATGGCATAAGTATGTACAAAAGCAAATGCGAGATAATTACCATAATCTGGATGAAACAATTATATTTGCAGGTGAGGAAACAAAAAGAACGAATTATGCAAGCAAACACCTTCCGTATGCATTAGAAAAAGGATGCTATGATGCCTACAACAAGTTAATGAGCACATTATATTCTGAAGAGGAACGACATAAAATCGAATGGGCAATTGGAGCTGTTATAACCGGAGATTCAAAGAAAATTCAAAAATTCTTGGTTTTATATGGGCCTGGTGGAACAGGAAAGTCGACAGTTTTGAACATCATTATGCTACTGTTCGATGGATATTATGGAATATTTGATGCAAAAGCATTAGGAAGTGCTACAAACGTATTTGCATTGGACTCGTTTAGAGATAATCCTCTTGTCGCGATTCAGCACGATGGGGATTTAAGTAGGATAGAAGATAACACAAGATTAAACAGTGTTATTTCTCACGAAAAAATGCAAATCAATGAAAAATTTAAATCTACTTATGAAACTGTTATAAACAGTTTTTTATTTATGGGAACAAATAAGCCTGTAAGAATAACTGATGCTAAATCTGGAATAATAAGAAGATTAATAGATGTTAGTCCTACAGGCAAAGTTCTTCCTATGAAACAGTATACGGCTTTAATGTCTCAAATAAAATTTGAGTTGGGAGCTATAGCATATCATTGTAAAAATGTATATTTGGAAAATCCAAATTATTATGATGATTATGTTCCGTTTAATATGATAGGCGCTACAAACGATATTTACAATTTTATAGAAGACAATTATATTGAGTTTAAAAAGGCACCTTATGTGACATTATCTAACGCTTATCAATTATATTCCAATTGGTGTAAGGAGGCAAATATTCCTTATCCATATAAAAAGAGTTCTTTCAAAGAAGAATTAAAAAATTATTTTGACGAGTTTAAGGAACGAACCAGAATAGATGATCAACAAATTTGGAACGCTTATATTGGACTTAACACAAATAAATTCGTTAGAAAAAAGTCTGAAGAAAAAACTACTTGGTTAGAGTTTAAAGAACAGAAATCGTTATTCGATGATACTGGAAAGGACTATATTTCACAGTATGCAAATGAAGACGGAACTCCGTTGCTAAAATGGGAAAATGTAAGGACTCATTTAAAAGATATTGACACGTCCAGACTTCACTATGTGAAAGTTCCTGAAAATCATATCGTAATAGACTTTGACATTAAGAAAGATGGAGAAAAAAACTTTGAATTGAATTACGAAGCAGCACTTAATTTTCCTCAGACATATGCAGAACTCAGTAAGAGTGGCAAAGGCATACATCTTCATTATATTTATGATGGGGATGTCGCTCAACTTAGTAGGGTTTATGCAAACGATATTGAAGTTAAGGTTTTCTCAGGAAATTCTTCATTGCGAAGAAAATTAACAAAATGTAATGATATTCCAATAAGGACAATAAATTCTGGTCTTCCGCTAAGAAATGGAGGAAAAAAAATGATAGATTGGGAGGGGCTTAAAACCGAAAAGCAACTCAGAACAATGATATTAAAAAATCTTAAAAAAGAGTATCATGATGCCACAAAACCATCAGTAGATTATATTTACTCATTGCTCGAGGAAGCATATGAATCTGACCTAAACTATGATGTCACAGATTTGCGATCAAAAATACTATATTTTGCGTCGAACAGTACAAATAATGCTAAATATTGCATTAATTTGGTAGATAAGATGCATTTTAAGTGTAAAGAACTTGAAAAAAAAGAGGAAGGGGACAAGAATCCGATTATATTTTACGATGTCGAAGTGTTTCCAAATCTTTTCTTAATTAACTGGAAGTATGAAGGGACGAATCAATGCGTAAGGATGATAAATCCAGAACCTAATGAAGTGAAAGAATTATGCAAGAATGGTCGTTTAATAGGCTTCTATAATCGAAGATACGATAACCACAT
>JAUNFB010000014.1 GCA_030525245.1 Erysipelotrichia bacterium | reverse complement strand
TCCTGAAACGATATATTTAATGTGTCTGCAAACTTACTTTTTTTTATTTTTTTTTTTTTTTTTTTTTTTTTGCAAACATATTTTTTTCTATTTTATTATAAAATCAGACATATTTTTACATTCATTTATTGAACATAATAAGTTATAATATTTCCAGAGGTAAAATAAATTATGAAATATTCAATGATTGAAGATTATATTATCAATAAAATTAAATCCAAGGAGTTGTTAATCGGAGAAATGCTTGAACCCGATTATCAATTAGCTAAAAAATTCCAAGTCAGTGAACTAACGGTCAATAAAGCTTTAACAAATTTAGCCAAAAAAGGTTATTTAAAGAGAATCAGAGGAAAAGGAACTTTTGTTAATTCCATTACCGGTAATAATACTACTTCAGCAATGAAGCATATCAGTTTAACTCAAGAAATAATCCGTCAAGGTAAAACTCCAAGTTCCAAATTAATCGAATACAAAGTGGTCTTCGCTAAAGATTATCCTCAAGTCAAAGCAGAATTGAAACTGGATGATAATGACTTACTGCACCATTTCATTCGTTTAAGAATGGCTGATAATATTCCGGTGTGTCTTTCCTATTCATTCATGCCGGTAAAACTTATTCCATATATTGATATCAACGTCTTAGACAATGGATCATTATGGGAGTTTTTGGAAAAGCAAGGATTCGAAGGCACAAGAATAAGTTTTTTTACCGAAAAAATTGCCTATGCAGATAAATTCAAAGCCGAATTATTACAAGTAAAAGAAAATCACCCCTTACTTCATGATCATCATTACTCCGTTATGGGTGACGGCGACTCTTTTAATTATGTAGATAATTACTTCGTCAGTGAACGTTTTGAATTAAGACATGTTGTTCATATTCATATCTGATATTAAAAGCGGTACATTCATACCGCCTTTTTTAGATTTATTATGCATTTTCCCCATTATGTAATGTCAATTCGGCTAAGCCTTTTTCATGTAGCAATACTGCTCCTAACAAGAACAATCCCTGACCGACCATATTGACTCCTTCAGCAATCCAATTCATCGAAGCTGAGGCAAAACTGCGACTCGACAAATAACCCATTGCCAATGAGCAAACAAATGAAAGAACAAAAATCAATATTGCACTCTTTTTTTTCAATTTAGCAGCAAGGACACATAAGCCTCCATCCATTACGCCTAAACCCAAAACCATCAAACCGACAAATAAAAATGTACCCGAGAAAACAGGCGGAACAACTGCCTTCAAAGTTGATTTAGTCTGTTTATGAGTCAACATCGCCAAAATACCGATTCCCGATAGTAAGAATCCAATGGATTGCAAAGGGAAAAACAGCGTATTTAAAGCAACAAAATCGCATATACCGACAGCGTAAAGTAATTTCCAAGTAGCTTTAAGTGCTCCCGCAAAAGTAACATTTAACAATCCTGCCGCAAAGATAGCGAAAGCTCCCTTGCTCATCTTGTTATAAAGATCACGCATTAAAATGATTGCCGCCACAGTAAATAATATTACCGGGATATAATCAACTAATGCCATACCAATAGAAAATTCGTTCATTATCAGTCCTCCTCAACACTTTTCTCTGTTTTATTTAAATGATACAAAGGAATAAGCGGAATAATAATCGGAGTTTTATCAGCATATGCATTATATTCTTTATTGTTACTGTATCTCTTCATTTGCCTTTTTTCCAATCTCTGAGCTCCGTTAAACATAATAAAGACAATACAAATATAAGCAACTATGGCGGTTATCCATTGTCCTACCGTAGCGTATGCTGTTATACCGCTGATAAAGACACCCGTCCAAAATAAGATTTCTCCGAAATAATTCGGGCAACGACACATACGATACAAGCCCTCGGTTGCTACCATATCCGGACGTTTTTTCTTTTGTTGAGATTTTTGCTTATCGGCTGTTGCTTCCAATAAAATACCTCCGACAGAAATAATAAATCCGATAAGCGGTACAATATAATCGGTATTACCGTTATTATAGCGGAACAACATCGGACTGACTTGAGCCACATACAAAAGGGAAACAAATATCCAAATCATTACCAATACAAATAAAGGCATTTTCTTTTCATCATTTTTAGCTAATGTTGACTTCGCAACTTCTGTATTTTTAAAGGTTGCATTTTTAAATTCTCTGACCAATAAGAAACCGGATAGTCTAATTCCGTAGATAACAAATAAAATTGCCTGAACAAGCACAATCCACAAAGGAGTAGTGCTCGGATTAAGCAAATACATAACAAATACCGCTATACCGCCGCCTAAAATCGCAAAGCCATACCCGATAGATAGAAAATAAACAAATTTATAAAAGCCCACAGCACACAACAATGAGCAAACAATTAAAAGTGTTCTCAACAATGACCAAGGCATCTACTTTTCCCCCTTACCGAAATAATTTTGAATATACTCTTTAAAGCTCTTCTCTCCGACTTTTGTATCACCGACCAAGTCATGACTTAAAGTCCATTTAGAGAACAAGATGATATCATGTTTTCCTGCTTTTTTGATCTTAGGCAAATTAGCCAATATTCCGAACAACCAAATCGGTGCCCATTTAATTTTTAGCGGTTTATCAGCTGCATCAAAGCACATTTTAGCCATTTCTACATAAGAATAAGTCTCTTTACCGCCAACATTATAAGTAACATTACTGTCATTCATATGTTCGACAATAAATTGTGCAAAATCAGCGCAATCAACAACATTAGCTTTCACATTGCCGTAACCTTTCAACAATTGCATCTGTCCTTTATCAACATAAGGCTTAAATACTTTCGCAATGTCATAAAAGTAACCTGTAGGTCGATAAATAACCCAATCCATTTCTTGCTTTTTAAGTTCCTGCTCCACAAGATATTTGGCATGCAACATCGGAACTTCTTCAGCACCCGGCTGATCACAAGAAATAACCGAAATATAATTAAATTTCTGCACATTTGCAGACTTAGCTTCCGCATAAAGATTCATATTTCCTTGATAATCAATATCATAAGAAGTCAATTTTGTAGATGCTCCGGTCAAACCGACAGTAGTAATAAGTATATCACATCCCTCACACAACCCCTTCAATGTAGACGGATCGGTCACATCAATCTGCTTAAAAGTATATTTACCGGTATAGCCTTCTATCGGCAATTCCTTCAAATCTGCCGCAACCACTTCATAATTCTTGTCACAGAGACATTTTAATATTTCTGCACCGAGATTCCCAAATGCTCCTGCCAATACGATTTTCATCTTAATTTTCCTCCTTTATAATTTTATCCAACAAAAGATAAATCATTTCAAAATCGATTTTCTCCATCGACCAACACAACAAATTCTCCGCAATAAATTCAGCAGTAAAAAGCGAATTATCACCCTTACAGATATTTCCAACAAATCCTGCTATCTGTTTTCTTAATTGCCTATGGCGAGAATAAAAAACCGTTCCGATAGATTTTGCGGCTTCTTTATCCGAAAACAAAGATTTATATTTTTCTTCGAAATCGCATAATAACATATAAATTCCTTGAAGATATGTCTTTGCATCCTTGAAATACAAATTACCCATCATTTTTAAGTAATCGTTCCAATCTTCTAAGACAAATGTCGCAACTAACATCTCCTTTGAATCAAAATAGTTATACAGTGTTCCGACACCGACAGAACATCCTTTCGCCACCGAACGCATCGTAGTCTTAGAATATCCTTGTTGTAACACTTGTTTTTTTGCTTCAATAAGTAATTGTTCGCGTATGTTTTCAATAATTTTCGGCAAGTTTGACCTCTTTCTTTTGTGAACATGTTCACATAATATTGTGAATGATTTCGCAAACGATGTCAAGTACATTATACTCGTTATTAATTTATTTGATTTTCGACACAAAAACTGCGACTTGACATCGCAGTTTTCATATTTTCCATACCGATTATTAATCTAAATCTTCACCATTAGATGCGATAACTTTTTTATACCAGTAAAAACTGTCCTTTTTATACCTTTTACCGCTTCCTTTACCATTATCATCTAAATCAACATAAACATAACCGTAGCGTTTACTCATTTCCCCTTTTGATTGTGAAACCAAATCAATCGGTGCCCAACTGGTGAAACCTAACAAATCAACGCCATCGGAAACAGCCAATTTCATTTGTTCGATATGTTGGCGATAAAAATCGATACGATAATCATCATGAACCGTCATATTTTCATCAGGTGTCTCATTTGTTCCTAAACCGTTTTCAACAATAAATAACGGCACATTATATCTTTCGTAATAATCATTCAGAATATATCGCAGCATAATCGGATCAATCGAAGAATGACCTTTAGGTGCTAATTTCAAATACGGATTAGCTATTCTTTTCTTTTCCGGATTGAAAATAGAATCCATATAAGAAGGATCACCGGTAGCCAATCGAGAATGATAATAACTGAATGGAATATAGTTTCCGACATTTTCCGCCAGCACTTTCAAATCATTCTCTTCTGTTTTTATTTCTATTCCTTTTTCTCTTAATAAACTATTGAAGAAATACGGATATCTGCCTTTAATCAAAACATCCAAGAACAAGTAAGTATACATTTCATTCTCTTTCATCGCTTTAATTTCTTCATTAGGATCACAATTCTGCGGATATGCGTAAGATCCTTCCATCATTGCGGAAATGTAGGCTTGCGGAATTATTCTTTTTGCTTCTTTAATTGCCAAGGCGTTGGCAACAAATTGATGGTGCATAGCTTGAAAAGCAATTTCTTCAGCATTTTCTTTTTCACTGACCGTTACACCACCGTTTTGATACAACATACCATGTTGCAGAATAAAGTTAATTTCATTGAATGTAATCCAATATTTTACTTTTCCTTTATATCTTTCAAAACAAGTCTTGGCATATCTGACAAAAAATTCAATTAATTTCCGATTACGCCAACCGCCATATTTCTGAATTAAAGCTAAGGGAGTTTCCGTATGGGAAAGAGTCACCAATGGTTCGATTCCATACTTTAAACATTCGTCAATAACATCTTCATAATGTTTTAATCCTAATTCATTGGGAATTTCTTCATCACCATTAGGAAAAATCCGCGACCAATGAATAGAAAATCTAAAAACTTTAAATCCCATCTCAGCTAACAATTTAATATCTTCTTTATAAGAATGATAAAAATCAATTGCTTTATGCGATGGATAATAATACTTGCTTTCATCTATTTCCATCGGCGGATTGTCTTTTCCATAATCTTCTAAACGTAAGACATCGGTAGTACATAAACCCTTACCGTCTTCATTCCAAGCTCCCTCGCATTGATTGGCAGCGCAAGCACCGCCCCATAAAAAACCTCTCGGAAAACTCATTTTTTACTCCCTTCTTTTATTTAAGCACCAATATGATTCCGCATGACAATAATATGATTCCTATTACATTGACCATTGTCAGCTTATGCCGCTCCACAATTACCGAAACTAAAGTAATCAAAATAATTATTCCGATAGAAGTGAAAGGTTGCAACTTCTCCGGTTTCCAACCATTTCGATAAGCCAGCAAATAACCCAAATCATATAATCCTATCGCTAAACCCAACAATAATGAATATTTATTGACCTTCGAAAATTCTTCTACCCATTTCCCTTTTCCAAACAGCAAAAACAATAGAACATTCATCGACAAAGCCGTAAAATAAGTAACCATTGATGATATAAACGGATTTACATCGACAGCTATCCGCTTAGAAAATATATGATAAAGGCAACCCAAAATAAGAATCATATTCAGCGATATATATTTCATATTTATTCCTTATCTATGATTAAGAACCGAGATATCTCAGTTCTTAATCGTTAAATTTAATTCTTTTTTAATTTGTTTCCAAACCACATCGGCTCTCATCATACCGAAATCTGCCGGCGAAATAACTATAACAGGCTTGTTGCCGGCAACTTTCTTAAAATCATCGACAGCATATCTTACTTGCGGACCTAACAGGTAAACATCATAGTTTTCCGGGTTATCCATAGCTTCAGCAATAGCCACAGCTTTAATTTCCAAGTCATTTACACCATCTTTAGCAGCTTCATCTTCTATTTTTTTCTTCATAATTCCGGTAGACAAACCACCGTAGCAACACAACAATACTTTCATATAACTAGTTTTCTTGTTGCTGTTCTTCAGCTAATTTTTGTTTGTCCAACACTTTTACAAATGGCAAATAAATTAATGCATCAACAACAATCAAAATAAATACCAAAATCATCGCTTTAATATCTACTGTAGAAAGTAATGCTGCCACAGGACAGAATAAATTCCAACCCGGATATGAAATAGCTCTTCCCACTAAACCGGTAGCCATACAAATATAAGTGATAATGCAATTGATTAACGGAGCACCAACAAACGGAATATACATTAACGGATTCATCATCAACGGCACACCGAATATTACCGGCTCGTTAATGTTAAAGAATGCCGGAACAATGCCTAATTTTCCCACAGTTTTTAACTGCTTAGACTTACAAGCAGTCAACAGTGCCAATACCAAACCGAATGTAGCACCGGAACCACCGATCATTACAAAGAACCACCAGAACGGATCAAGAATAATGTATGGTAATTGTGTAATAGCTGTACCGGCAGTATAAGCAGCGATATTAGCTGTTAAAGCTGTTGTCCAGAAGACTTTCATCGGGCCGGTAATGCAAGTATCGTGAATACCAAACCACCAGAATGTCATAACCAAAAATACCAAAATAATACCGCCCCAAATAGAATTAGTCGCATTTAATAATGGAGTCATAATAATTGTCATCAATTCCGGGAAAGTACTTCCGGTTAACAGAACAATAACCCAATGAATCACACCCATTGTCAATAAAACCAAACCAACCGGGATTAACATCGCAAATGATTCAGTTAATGCTTCCGGAACACCATTTCCCTCCAAAGAAATGTAGCCGACTTTTCTGGCAGTTAAGAAATGCAACAGTTCTACCGCAACTATTGAAGCAAATATAGCCGCAAACAGTCCAGTTCCGCCCATATAAGCAACCGTAGTCGAACTTCCGATATCCACTCCGGCTAAAATTAAATATCCGACAACACCGGCAACAGTAGGAGTGAATCCTTTCATTTGATAATGTTTACCAAGATAATTGGCAATACCGGCTGCTACAAATATCGACATATATTCCATCGTTACCTTGTAAATTGCTCTTACCGGTATTCTGACAGCAGCAGCAAGATCTGCCCAACCCTTCATAAAACTGCATACAAATCCCGGTTCTAAGCTCGTATAATCCATCGGCGGTGAAATCAACACCAAAGCCAATGAACCGATAGTTAAAAACGGAATGATGCTCATAAAAGCATAAGAAATAGCTTTTATGTATTTCTGACCGGAAATTTTGTTTGCCAAAGGAAGCAACTTCTTTTCCAGCATAGCTGAGAATTTTTCCATATTTATATCCTCCTAAAACTCTCTATTTTCAGTCTTTAAGACTGTTATAAATTACTTTATACATTTCAATAGCATCCTTAGCATTCTGCTGATAAGTAGTAGCATGCATGAAATGATCTTGCGCATGTATTAATAAGATACTAAAAGGTATTTCTTCATTATTTATTTCAGCATTGATTAAATCGGTTTGTTCTTTATGCGCAATAACCAAAGACTCATTTCCTTTATTCATCATATCTTGAGCGGTCAAAAAATCCTTTTCCTTTGCCGCATTAACTGCCTTAACGAAATAATCAAAAGACTCTCCGGCACTGGCAATAACCTTAAACGAAATCAGTTGAACTTCTTGTTTTGTCACTGTAATATCACTCCTCTCTTCAACAAAACTATTATATTTTTTCAATATTGCATCGACAAATTTACTTTTGCGGCTCTCTGCCGTAAATATTTAAATGCATTCAAATATCAATTTTGTTATCTTATATAAAGAGAGGTAGCAACAATGGAACTAAGCAAAAGACAGTTCGATATTCTCAAACTGTTAAGCACAAACAAATGGACAACCGGTAAAGATATTGCTGAAAAATGCAATTGTTCTTTGCGCACTGTTCAAAGCGAACTCACTTATCTGAAAAAAGCAGCACTTATAACCTCAAGTGAAAAAGGTTATTGCTTGACATCCAATGTTAATTTCAATAACATTTGCCAAATTGAAAAAAATAATGATTTTCAATTAATACTGAATAAACTATTATCTAATGACACACCGCAAAATCTCTACGATTTAGCCGAAGAATTTTATTTAAGCGATTCATCCTTACAAAAAAGATTAAAACAAATAATTCCCTATATTAAAAATGAAAACTTGCAGTTAATCATCAACAAGAACACCGTTTTTATCCAAGGAAAAGAAATCGATAAAAGAAGAATGTTTAAGAAAATGATATTTTCCAATCTGCCTTTAGACAATTTTGATGAAAACTTGGTCGACTATTTTGATGACTTACCTATAATAACCGTTAAAAACATAATTTTAAGTTCAATAGCCGATGAAGGATATTATGTTCAAAGTTCATATTCTTCCGGATTGCTTTTAGGCATTATGATTGCTTTATATCGTATGTATAAAGGCATTCACCCCATGGAAGAGGTGATTTCCGATGAAAACAGTATAGAATATAAATTAGCCGAAAAAATCTGCTGTCGCTTTGCCAACCATTACAAAGTTTATCCGAATCGTGAAGATATTCAATATATCTCTTCCTTATTACAAGGACAAATATTCGGGACAAACATTCCCAAGGATAAGAGCCAAAGTGACAAAATTTTAGAAAAAAACATCACACAATTATTAAATACTGTCTTAGAAGATTATCTGATTGTAATCGACTCGGATAAATATGTCCACAATCTATGCCTGCATATCAAAGAAATGATCAGAAGATGCTCTGCAGATAACTATATCACCGATAATACACATACTACAATGCGAGAAAACTGTCCGTTCATCTACGATGTCGCAGTCAGTTTCGCCAAGAAACTGGAAGCAGTCTATAATGTCCGTATTCCCAATGAAGAGATAGGTTTTTTAAGCGTGCATATCGGTTTAATTATTGAAAATGATATAAAAACCGAAAGTACCGTTCGCATACTTTTGTTATCCGATAATTACCATCAAATCGCGGACAACATCAAAGAGAAAATTCTCTCTCAAAATAACAATGTTATAATCAACCTCAAAAATCTGACTTACAGAATTATTGATAATAATATCGATTTAATCATCACAACCCGAAAAATCGATGTTATCGGCAAGAATGTAATTGAAGTATCACCATTCTACAATATCATCGATCAATCCCAAGTCAATTCAGTCATTTCTTCAATTCTTAAGGAAAAAGAAGAAAATCTATATCGTAATTATATATTATCCTGTTTCAGCCCTCATCTGTTTTTCCGCCGCAACGACATTTCCGATAAAGATGCTGCTATTAAATTCCTTTGTGCGAACTTAAAGGATTTCGGTGCGGTCAATGCTCAATTTGAAAAGAATGTTTTTGAAAGAGAAAAAATGTCTTCGACTTGTTTCTTCAGTTCTTTCGCAATACCTCATTCCATTCATATGAATGCCAAAAGAACTATGTTAGCCATTTTAATCAATGAAGACGGTATTATTTGGGATGACAATAGAATTCAAATCTGTATTTTGATTGCCATGAGCCAGGAAAATCGCAAACAATTTTCTCAATTATACAACGGTATTGTTCAAGTATTATGCGACAAGCCACGTTTAAAAAAGCTTATCGCTTCAAAAACTCTCGGCGAATTCATGAACAACATCAAATAAAAAGCTGTATGACAAATCATAATTTGTCTACAGCTGATTTATACTTTGCTCAGAAAACAGATTATCTTTTTTTCTTTTTCAACAATATCCATTCAAGGATATTCATAATCACATAAGCAAATAAGAAGACATAAATCAAATAATAAATGATATTTCTTTGAACCGCTATATTATCATAGATAAAATCATTCATTTTATAAGTCATTTCATAGTAGGCAATAATAGTTAATATACTGATTAATATATGTACCCATGTATTTTTCGTAAATCGCAATATCTTAATATCCTTATCCGCTAAAGAAGTAAATACAAACAAAAGCAATGTACCCCAATAAAATACATTAGGACATACTCCTCTAAAATAGTACATCGATATATTTTTTGTTTCAATATCGGATCCGCTGATCTTCGCAAAAGGTAAACTACACAATATAAATGCTATTAATATCCAATATTCTTTGAATTTTCTTATCTTATCCAAATCTATCTTCAAAATATTTTTCCTTTAACAATTTAATTACGCCACTCAATATATTTATCATAATTAGGGAATATAGCATTGAATACATCATCATTCATTCTTATTCTCCATATTCCCACATCGGGATAAAGTACAGTTTTGACCTTTACTGTTGTCTTAATCCTTTCATCTTTACTGTTATCGATTGCTTCCAACAGCACTTCTTTTTCCAATGGTTTTTGTCCTAATTTTTCATATTCCTCGATGACCTTCAACATATCGATACTTCTTACAGTAACAGTAAATTCATATGTAGGATAAGTTTCATCTTTCAATTCTTTTGAACCGGTTATTTTATAAGTCATGTAACTTCTTATTTTTGCTCCTTGTTCCGTATCCAAAAAGAATTTTTTGTTTTCATCCATACCTCCGAAACTTATCATAATCATAGCATCCCTATCATCTGCCTTCAAGCCGGCAAATGCCTCTTTGCATCTTCCATATGCCGTTTCACCGTTTCCGTCATTATCCTTCGGTCCGTGGGCACAACCTACTAAAACCAAAAGCAACAGCAATATCGTAAATATTTTTTTCATTGTTCCTCCTATATCTGCTATATAAAAGCACTCTGATTACAGTAATGATTCAAAAAGCTTTAGAACCAAGCGAAATTCTTAAATTACCCTATTTATCTCCATACCAATCAATATCCACATATGCATGAATAGATGAATGCAAAATATTTTCCTTGGTAATGATTTTTATTATTTCATTATCCGCAAATTCATCGGAGTAATCTACTACCTGTAAGTTTGTCAACTCAACATTATCTTTGTAGTCGTTTATGGTAACTGTCATACAAATATTTGTTAAACATGACTCGAATTGTTCCGCCGTTAAGGAGTATCCGTATTGTTCCGAATAATCTGCCAAGAAAAATTGATATTCATTAGCTAAAATCTGATCAATACTTTCATAAGTATAATTTCCCTTTTTCAACTTTTCATATGAATCATTCGGTTCATAATAAAACTTATCTGTTTCTTTCCCATATTCGACCGATGATAATCTGATTCCGCTGATAACTGTTTTCTGATTATATATCGGAGCAATAATCACATCATAAATATAGGTGTCTTTACCGTTAAAATTATATTTAATGATATTCTTAACTTTTACTTCAACATATTTACCGGTAAATGTCGGTAAATCTTTTTCGTTAAAATAATTTTGCATTGATACATTTAACTCATCATAATGATCAATCAATTTATCGCTTGTATCATTATGAGAACAACCGTAAGATAACAATAAAATATGCATAATAAAATCTTAATTTTTTTCATAAACGATCTCCTTTTGAGGTTTAATTATCAAATTCACTCGGGTCAGCATATGCATGCAATGTTCCGTATGCCTTATTTGTTTCTACTATGTAAGAAATTACCCGATTATTTTCATCTTCATCGGTATAATCGGTTATTGTTAAATCTGATAAATAAATTTTATCCTTATAACCGTTAATATTTACTGTCATGCAAATATTTGTCAGACAAGATTGATATTGGACATCGCTTAATGAATAACCATATAATGCGGAATTATCATCTAAAAAGAATTCATATTCTAATCCGACAATTTTATCTATCGTTTTACGATTATAAATATCATTACCCAATTTACCATATACATAATTTAATTCATAATATAATTTTTCAACATCTTTACCATATTCGATTGAAGATAATTTAATACTGTTGATCCGTGTTTTTTGATTATAGATGGGAGCAATCAATAAATCATATACATAGATAATATTACCATTATAATTAAATCTTATAATTTTTTTTACTTTTACTTCGATATATTTACCACTATAGGTAGGTAAATCTTTCTCATCGAAATAATGTTTCATAGAGATATTCAATTCATCATAATGATCAATCAATTTATCGCTTGTATCATTATGAGAACAACCGACAGGAAGCAATAATAAAAGCAGACAAAGAATTATCTTTTTAATCTTAATTATGTGGATTCGGTGCGATCCCATACACATCTACATATCCTCCTATATTTATATCTAATTTATTTCTTTCAACTTATCAATCAGGTTCCATTAGCATTTAACTCCTTTGTAACTGATTATAATTATAATGTATAATGGTATTTTTTGAAATGGCTATCATAAATTTTATTATTGTGGTATAATTTTTAGTAGAGGGCTAACATTTCAACATAAATCAAAAAACGAAAAGATGTTTACAGTTATTACTGAACTTTTTTACATAAATTTACTGTTACGAAGTCGAACATATATTTCAGTTTGAAACAATAAAAAAGCCTGTCAACATTCTGTTAACAAGCCTGTTATGTTTACTGACCGCTTTCCACAGAAGGCAATTCGTAAATCTGTTCATCGTCTTTAGTGATCAAATATTTGCCCCGAGCAACCGAACTGACATAATTTTCGTCGGTCAATTTTTCTTTCTCGGCTTCTAAATGTTGCTTTTCTGCTTTTAACTTTTCCAATTCCTGCTTTGAAGAATTCAAGTCAGCCAATAAGCTGAAAGTAGTTGATACTTCTTTATTTATTTGAGTCCAAAAATATACTGTTGCGCCAATCAACGCTAAACAGATCAGACACTTTATTACTTTATTTTTAACACTTTTCTTTACTTTTTTGGATTTATTCATTACTTACTTCCTTTCGCTTTCTATTATTATAATAATTAATTTGTTGTTTTGACAAGTTTTATGTTATTCTATCTGCGTGAAAAGAGGTACTTTAAGATGCATCCATTAATATTTCAATCGGATTTTGGATTGTGCGACGGTGCGGTTTGTGCCATGTACGGTGTTGCTTGCACGGTTGATCCCGATATCAAAATATTTGATCTTACTCATGAGATACCGCAATACGATATTTGGGAAGCCAGTTATCGTTTGATTCAAACCATCAATTACTGGCCTGCCGAAAGTGTCTTTGTTTCCATTGTCGATCCGACAGTTGGCAGCAAACGTAAATCCATCGTCGCTAAAACCAATAATGACAACTATATTGTCACTCCGGATAACGGAACTTTAACGCATGTCAAAAGACTTTTAGGTATTAAAGAAGTTCGGATTATTGATGAAACAGTCAATCGCATGCCTAATTCCGGAGAAAGTTATACTTTCCACGGTCGGGATGTCTATGCTTATACCGGTGCGCGATTAGCAAGTTCGGTCATCAGCTTTGAGGAAGTCGGACCATTATATGAAGTGGATAAAATCGTTGAGTTACCGATATTAGAACCGGTTTTAACGGATAATGAAGTCAGCGGTGATATCGATGTTTTAGATGTTCGCTACGGTTCACTGTGGACCAATATCAGCAGAAATATCTTTTCTAAACTCAATATCGCTTACGGTGATAAAGTCGAAGTAACCATTTCTACCAATACCAGAACAGTTTATCGCAATGTTATGGTTTATGAAAAAAGCTTTGCTTCCGTCAATGTCGGCGAACCGCTATTATATATTAATTCTTTGGATTGCGTAGCCATCGCGATTAACCAAGGAAATTTTGCGAAAGCATACAATATCGGTACAGGTATTAATTGGCATATTTCTTTTCAGAAATACTAAGTTTTATTTAGTTTAAATGTAACTGTTCTCATCGTCTTTTAATATTGACAACCGACAAAACATTATTTACAATATGAAAGTAGTGACCGTTCTTTCAATTACTTTGAAAAAATTTCTACCGGACAGATATTACTTTGTTAAAAAGTAAGTGCTGTCGCTCAAAACTAAAGTGATGACGTCCAATTTCGGATGTCATTTTGCATTTTATCGGCAATAATACCTCGGTATTTATATATTGCGAAGAAGGAGATATTTATGAAAAAAGAAAGCATTGGAAAAATTTTACTAGGTAAGTGGGACACCAAAACAGTAGTCGGTGTCGGCATCGGTGTAGCATTATTCGGCGTTATGATGAATTATGCTTCAATCACAGTATTTACAAATACAAAATTAACCTTAGCAATGATTGTACCTGTAATTGTCGGCGGTTTATTCGGACCTTTACCGGCAGCATTGGCAGCAGGTTTAGGAAATGTCTTAGCTGATTTAATCGGCGGTTGGGGTTTCTGGTTTGATTGGTCTTTGGGAAACGCTTTTTTAGCTTTAATTGTCGGCAGTTTGAAACTATATGGTGCCGATATTGATAATGGCGTATTCACTCCTAAGCAAATGGTAATTTATGCCGTTTTATGCGTAGTAGGTAATGCCTTGGCTTTCGGTGTAGTAACTCCGATTTTAACTGCCATTCTTTATCAAGGTGAACTCAATATTACTTTCATTCAGAGTATGGTCAGCGGATTTTCCAATACTGCTGTATTGGTAATTGCCGGAATTCCAATTTTAAAAGCATTGGCAGCAAGAAACGCACGTGGCACTAATTTAAGTAAAGAAGACGATGAATAAAAAGCCGGTTATAGAATTCAAAGATTTTACTTTCCGTTATAAATCACAAACGGAACCTACTTTGAAAAATATAAACCTGACAGTATATGAAGGAGAGAAAGTGCTTTTGCTGGGTCCGAGCGGCTGCGGCAAAAGTACTTTAGCCAATTGCATCAATGGGCTTATTCCCTTTTCATATCCCGGCGAAATAAACGGATCTTGTAAAATTGCCGGAATTGAAACTTCAACTTCCGGCATTTTTAAATTAAGTTCCGTTGTCGGTACGGTTTTACAGGACAGCGATGCCCAATTTGTCGGCTTATCAGTCGGTGAAGACATTGCCTATGCGTTGGAAAATGATTGTATGCCACGTCATGAAATGCTTCCGCGTGTAGAAAAATCCGTTACCTTGGTAGGTATGCAGGATTTCTTAAATCATGTCCCTTATGATCTTTCCGGCGGTCAAAAGCAGAGAGTATCTTTAGCCGGCATAATGCATGATGATGTCAAAATATTATTATTTGATGAACCGTTAGCCGCATTAGATCCGCAAATGGGTAATCAAGCCATCGATTTGATAGATAAAATTCAAAAAAGCAACAATAAGACTGTTATCATTATCGAACACCGTTTAGAAGATGTCTTATATCGCCCGGTTGACAGAATCATTTTACTGCAAGACGGACAGATAATTTCCGATACAACTCCCGATGAATTATTATGTAGTCATTTATTGGAAGCCAACGGTATCAGAGAACCGCTGTATCTTTCAGCATTAAAAATGGCCGGCTGCGAATTCAAAGTAGAAGATCATCCAAGCGATATTTATTCCATGAATTTAGATAATTACCGAGAAAATATTCAAAATTTCTTTGGCAAACAAAATACCAATCAGTCAAAAAATACCATTGCTAACCTAATTGTTGTACAACATGTTTCTTACAGTTACCTCGATAATAAAGCCTTAAACAATGTATCTTTTAAAATCAATAAAGGAGAAAAAATTGCGGTTATCGGCAAAAACGGAGCCGGTAAAAGCACTATGGCCAAACTTCTAACCGGTATTTTACGTCCCGATGAAGGCAAAATATTAATTGACGGACAAGATTATAATCAATACTCTATCAAACAATTAGGAGAGAAAATAGGCTATGTGATGCAAAATCCCAATCAAATGTTAGTCAAAGATATCATTAAAGATGAAGTATCTTTAGGCTTAAATTTAGCCGGATTGAACAATGAAGAAATAAAATCACGTTTAAAAGAAGTGCTCACAATGTGCAAATTATATCCGATGCGCAATTGGCCGATTTCAGTTGTCAGTTACGGGCAAAAAAAGAGAGTAACAATAGCCGATATCTTAGCATTAAAACCGGAAATCATTATTCTTGATGAACCGACTGGCGGGCAAGATTATCATGCTTATACCGAAATAATGACATTCTTAGATGATCTGAATAAAAATCACGGTATTACGATTGTTTTCATTACTCACGATATGCATTTAGCTATTGAATATACTGACAGAGCGATAGTCTTCTCCAACGGAAAATGCATAAAAGATGATGAAGTATTTAAAGTGCTTGCTGACGATGAAGTTATTGCCGAAGCTAATTTAAAACAAACTTCACTTTATACATTAGCCGAAAGAGTTCAAATGCGACCGGAAGACTTAATTCGCAGTTTCATCGCTGCCGAAAGGAGTAAACGCCATGGATCATAGTGCCATCATTAATTTTATTCCCGGAAAAACATTTCTGCACAAATTAACCGGAGAAAGCAAAGTAAAATTATTTGTCATATTAATCATATATACAATAATGTCATTTGATTTACCTTTATTGTTACCGTTGTTTGTCCTGTCTATCATCGCATTAATATCTTTAAAACCGCAATGGAAATCCATTAAAGCTCTTATTTTAATAGTCGTTTTAGTCAATTTATTAAACATCTTCCTTTATTGGATAGCTGATCCTTTATGCGGATTAGAATACACCAATGATCAAACTGTTTTGTTTGCTTTTACCCAAAGATTAGTGGTTACTCGCGGAACATTATGGTATTTAATTGTCCGACTGTTAAAAATGTTTACATCATTTATGGTTTCTTTGGTATTTATTATGTCCATAACTCCCAGCGAGTTAGCGGCAGGACTTTATTCCTTACATCTACCTTACAAATTTTCCAGCATTGTGGAATTGGCTTTCCGTTATATCCCGGACATTTCCCGCGATTATAAGAATATCTCCACTTCCATGCAGTGCCGAGGAATCGAAATGGATCCTAAAAAAGTCAAACTGTCCGTAAGATTAAAACAAATGGTTTTGATTCTCATACCTTTAATCATCACCTCTTTTGACCGCATAGGCAATATTGCCAACGCAATGGATTTAAGAGGTTTCGGCAAGAGTAAGAAAAGAACTTACTATTGCGAACACGAACCGACAAAATACGATCGAATCTGTAAAATAATTATTTATATTTTATTCGCTTTTGTAGTATTTTACATTGTACGCAAGCGGGTATTCCCGCCTATAACCAAAATGTGGATATACTGGAGGTAAACAGATTATGTCTTATCCAACAATTGTTATGATGACTGATTTTGGAGCCGATAATAGCGGCACTTGTGCCATGAAGGGAGTTTGTGACAGCGTATGTCATCAATTAGTCACAACCGACATAACTCATTCAATCGAACCGTTTAATACCTGGCAAGCATCTTCGCAATTAATGTATGTTGAGCCTTACTGGCCGAAAGGCACTGTCTTTGTATCGGTTGTCGATCCGACTGTCGGAACCAGCCGCAAAGCCTGTGTTGCCAAATTAAAAGACGGCAAATATGTTGTAACACCGGATAACGGGACTTTAACGCATTTATTTTATGAAGTCGGAATCGAAGAAATAAGAGAAATTGACGAGAGTATTAATCGCTTAAAAGGGACAGAGGAAACTTCTATTTTCCATGGTCGCGATTTATTTGCTTACTGTGCCGCTCGCTTAGCAGCCGGCATTATTGACTATCAGCAGGTCGGACCGGCTTATCCGGTAAGTGAAGTAGTTCTTCATGATACAATGTATCACCCTACAATTAAAGATAACTACGCTGAGGGCCGTATAACATCGGCAATGCGACACTTCGGTAATATTTTCACCAATATAACCGTTAAGAACTTCCATAAAGCCGGATTTAAAGACAATGATGTGATCAATGTTCAAATCATCTGTCAAAACAAAACTGTCTTTGAAC
The DNA here is from genome assembly GCA_030525245.1 of Erysipelotrichia bacterium. GTDB lineage: Bacteria > Bacillota_I > Bacilli_A > Erysipelotrichales > Erysipelotrichaceae > UBA1783. The sequence continues at coordinate 13,419 of JAUNFB010000014.1, read as the reverse complement.
AAAAGGTCAAATACGCCAAGTCATTCGGATATGTCGATATCGGTGAACCGGTAATATTTAATGGTTCGACTTTAGTAATTTGCCTCGCCCTCAATCAAGATAATTTTGCTCAAAAATATGATATCTACAGTGGAGAAGAATGGAGGATTATTTTTTCAAAATGAAACCTAATATAGTATGGCAAACAGACTTTAGCTTAACTTGGGGAGCTGTCTGTTCTATGCGGGGAGTGGTTAAACAAGTAGATCCCGAATTGGAATGCTACGATATAACCCATGACATTGAAATGTTTAATGTTTTAGCCGCTTCCAGAGAAATAATGTATGTTGAACCGTTTTGGCCGAAGGGAACAATCTTTGTATCGGTTGTCGATCCGACTGTCGGAACCGACCGTAAAGCCTGCGTTGCTAAATTAAAAGACGGTAATTATGTTGTGACTCCCGATAACGGAACCTTAACTCACCTTTATTATAATGTCGGAGTAGAAGAAGTCAGGGAAATCGATACAACAACCAATCGCTATCCGACAACCAAAGAAGTCTCGGTATTTCATGGTCGCGATATCTTCGCCTATACCGCTGCCCGCTTAGCTTCCGGTATTATTGACTATCAACAAGTCGGACCGTCTTATCCGGTAAAAGATATTGTTGTAGCCGATTACCAATTTGTTAAAGCGAAAGTATTCGACCGTAATATCACCGGTATCGTCACTTCTGTCAGCGATTATTTCGGTTCAATCTTATTTAATGTTCTTACTTCTGACTTTAACAGAGTAGGATATAAACACGGGGATATTGTTCACTTAAAGATAACCCATAATGGTAAGGTCTACTTTGAAGATGATGTACCTTATGAAAAATCATTCGGTTATGTCGACTTAAATATGCCGGTACTCTATAATTCCAGCAGCAATTACATCTCTGTAGGTCTGAATCAAAATAATTTCCGTGATCATTATCATATAAAAGACGGCAAAGATTGGATAGTTACAATGAGTAAAAAGGATTAATTACTCTTAATACCTTGGGATGCTTTTCAGCATCCTTTTTTCTTATCGCAAGTAAAAAGACAAATTTAAATACTAAACTTGTCTTTTTACTTTTTCTTAATCAGTAATTGTTGTTTCTTCTTTAGGAGTTAAACGATATTCGTCCAATACCTCATAAAGAATCGAAGCATCACTTTTTCGTACAACTTCTTTTACTTCCAAAACCTTTACTTTTAAAACTCTTTCGCCATAAATGACTTCAATAATGTCTCCGACATTCACTTCTTTGGAGGGTTTAGCAATTTTACCATTAACTAATACTCTGTCGTTTACCGCCAATTCTTTTGAAATCGTTCTTCTCTTTAAAATTCGCGCAACTTTTAAATATTTATCTAATCGCATATTTTTTCTATCTCCTGTAATACTTTTACAATTTGATTTAAATAATTCTTTCTCTTAGGAAAAGTTAAAATTATTTTTTTCTGTCGATAAGTCAACTTAATTTCATTGGAAATATTCGATATAGTTTCAAACAACTTTACTCCGTCAACATTATCGGAAAACTCTTGAGACAAAATCAGTCTATCTTCCTTTTCCAACTCCAAATAATCATCAACATTGACACTATTAAGCAACAACTCCAATTGCTTTTTGACAAACAAGTTGTTGATCACTGTCGGCAATTTACCGTAAAAATCATTCAATGTTTCCTGATATTTCATCAACTGATCATAGCTGTCAATCGCATCCAACTTTTGATAAATAGACAACTTCTCCATATCCTGTGGGACAAATTGTTGAGGAATATAACCGTCCAGTTCTTTAATTTTAATTTTGTTATCGGGTTTTTCTTCCTCTTTCTGACCTTGTTTTTCTTTTATTGCCTTATTTAAGATATCCAAATACAAACTCATACCGATAGTATTGATAAAACCGGCTTGCTTTTCTCCCAACAAATCTCCCGCACCGCGAATGGCCAAATCACGCATCGCAATCTTATATCCCGAACCCAATTCGGTGAAATCTTTGATTGCCTGCAATCTTTTGGAAGCGACTTCGCTCAATTGCCGATTTGGACGATATAACAAATAAGCATATGCCACTCTGTCACTTCTTCCGACACGACCGCGTATCTGATATAGTTGCGATAATCCGAAACGATCGGCATCTTCAATAATAATCGTATTGGCATTGGATATATCAATACCTGTTTCGATAATTGTTGTACAAATTAATACGTTATACTCACCGGTGACAAAGCGATACATCACATCCTCAATTTCATCACGACTCATTTTACCGTGACCTACCGCTATTTTAGCCTGTGGTATCATCGCCGATATTTTTCGAGCGACCAAATAAATATCGCTGACATTATTATGCAAGTAGAATACTTGCCCGTTACGAGCCAGCTCCCTTTCCATAACTTCTTTAATTAAACGATCATTTTTTTCTACAACATAAGTTTGAATCGGCATCCGATTTCGAGGTGCCGTTTCCAACTGTGATAAGTTCATAACTCCGACTAAGGACATCTGCAAAGTTCTTGGTATCGGTGTAGCACTTAAAGATAAAACGTCGATTCCATTCTTTAGTTCCTTGATTTTTTCCTTAGCCTGCACTCCGAAACGCTGCTCTTCATCAATGATTAACAGTCCTAAATCAGCAAATTTAACATCCGAACTCAGCAATCGATGTGTACCGATAATAATATCTATCTTTCCTTCTTGAAGTTCTTTAATAATCTGCTTCTGTTGTGAAGGAAGGATATAACGGTTTAAGACCTTTACTTTCACCGAAAAGCTCTTAAAGCGTTCAACAAATGTATTGAAATGTTGCATAGATAATATTGTAGTCGGGCATAAATAAGCTACCTGTTTCAAATCCTTAACCGCCTTGAAAGCTGCCACCATCGCTACTTCAGTTTTACCGAATCCGACATCACCGCATAAAAGCCGATCCATCGGCTTAGGACTTTCCATATCCTTTTTTACTTCCGCAATAACCTTCTTTTGATCATTGGTCAATTCAAAAGGAAAATCAGCTTCAAATTTCAAAGAATAGTTATCATCCTTACTGAAAGCATAACCGATATTTTCCTCTCTGGCCGAATACAATTCCACCAGTTTTTGGGCGATATCGTTGACCTCCTTTTCGATTTTTTCCTTTGTCTTATTCCAACTGTTCGTACCCAACTTGCTTAATTTTATGCCGACACCTTCGGAAGAGACAAACTTTCGTACCAATTTAAATTGTTCCAACGGAACCAATAACATATCGTCATCACGATAACGAATTTGTAAATAATCCCGATGCTTACCGTTTATTTCCTTGGTAATAATTCCCTCATATTGTCCGATTCCATATTGGTTATGGACTACATAGTCATTGATCTTCAAATCTTCATAACTGTCCAAAATAACAGCTTCTTTGAACTTACTTTCATAACGGGATTTTATCTGTTTTACCCCAAATAACTCCTTGGCCGTTAAAACCATATATTGACGATAATTAAATCCTTCAAAGAATTGTTGATCTGTATACTGCAAATAATCTTGAGAATTTAAGTTTTCCTGTTTAAATGCTTCATCCAACAACATTTTTTGTTGATCGGTCAACGAAACAATTATTTGATTTTGCTTAGATAAATCTGCTATTTGTTTAACGGCTTTATCTAAAGGTAACAAAGGAAAATAACTCAAAGCAATCTCTGATTTAAAACTTTCCTTACCGGTCGCAAATGTATGAATATGATAAGGGTGATATTTAGCTGTTTCGATATTGAAATCCATAAACAAACTGTAATAGTTCAAACCCATATTATTTTCAAACAATTCTCTTATATAAGCATTGTTATCTTCAAATACCAAAGATAAATTTGCCTCTACATCTTCATCGGTGGAAATAATCAATTTAAACTTATCAAAATAGGATAAGAAACCGGCTCTTTGATTGAAAAAGCATTGATAACGATACAAATAATGCTCAAAAAGATGATTTCGCAAATAAGATAAATCACGCAATATATTTTCTTCCAATTGATTAGGATTATCGCTTTTCATTTTAGATAATTGTAATTGTCGGGAAATGTTCTTTTCAACTTCGGTGAAATCTTCATCATAGATCAATACCGAAGCCGGCATAATCGTTGCTTCATTTATTTTTGTTACGGTTTTTTGTGTCGCAATATCAAAATAACGCAAACTATCTATTTCATTATCGAAAAATTCAATTCTCAGAGGCTGTTTATCCTGAATAGAAAATACATCTATTACTCCTCCGCGGACAGAAAAAGTCAGTGGTTGATCTACCCTGGCCGTTTGTCGATAACCGGAAGCAATCAACAAATCGCGTATCTTTAACAACTCATAATTGTCATTAACTTTTAATTTCAAGATATGTTTTTCAAAAGTATCTTTCTTAGGAAAATAACGAATCACAGCCGATGGATGTGTGATTACTATTTTAGGACTGTTTTCGGTAATTATTTGGGTCAACGCGTCCATTTGATCGGCATAAATTCCGTTTGAAGCTGCCACAGCTTCTACTCTTAAAGATTCCTCCACGGTGAAAAGCAGCACATCACTTTTTACCAAGGGGTATAAACGATAATAAAGTTGTTGTGCCGCATATGAATTTCCTTTAACTATAACCAACATCTGGCGATGTAATTTGAACCAGGTTGATACAAGTAATACTTCCTCAATTTCACTCAAATTAGCTAAGCCGTTCTTATTGTCTTCCAAAGCTTTTAATGCTCTGTCATCTTTTAATAATTGTGTAAAATCAATCATCATTCTCCTTATTGTATTTGTTCATTACTTTATCAAAAGGAACATCGATAAACTCTATTGCCGCCTTAGCCGCACTATCCAAAGACTTTTCATATAATTCTATCTTATCTTTATCGACTTTACCTAATACATAATCAACGACAGGTATAACCGCACTCTTTTCAATACCGACTCTTATTCGTTTAAATTCCGTTGTATTTAAACAATTGATAATGCTTTTTATACCGTTATGTCCTCCGGCCGAACCTTTCAATCGTAAGCGCAATTGTCCGTATTTCAAATCCAAATCATCATATATTACCAAAATATCGGCAATGTTCACATGATAATAATTAATCAATGCGGAAATCGCACTGCCGGAACTATTCATATATGTTTGCGGCTTCATCAGCACTACCTGTTGATCATGATAATTCACTTTTCCCGTTAAAGCCTGACATTCCTTCTTATTCACCGACACATGCAAAATATCAGCAATTCTATCGATTGTTCTAAAACCGGTATTATGACGTGTCAGTTCATATTCTTTCCCGGGATTTCCTAAACCTACAATTAATTTCATTCTTTTCCTTTCAGACTAAATATTTTACACTATTTCTAATCTTTGTCAATTAAATACGAAACAACATAATATGCTGCCATAATGCCGGCAGAAGCCGGAACAAACATCATTGATCCTAAATTACTTTTCAAACTTTTACTTTCTTCTAATGGCTTTTCCGCAGAAAAAACCACCGGAATATCTAAAGATAATTCATTTTTGCGCGCCAATGATCTTAATGCCTTAGCCATCGGATCATTTTCTGTTTTTTTAAGAGTTGTTATTTTCAACTTTGTCGGATCAAGTCTTCTGGCCATTCCCAAAGAAGCAATAAAATCTATTTGTTGTTCTTGACAATATTTCCATAGACTTATCTTACTGGTCATTGTATCGATCGCATCAATAACAAAATCCACTCCGTATGAAAAAATCTCTTGCAGATTGTCTTCATTTAAAAACTCAGTAACTTTAATTACTTGGATCTGGGGATTAATACGATAAATTCTTTCCTCAAATGTGTCGGTTTTATTTTTACCGATGGTGTCCTGAGTAGCGATTATTTGCCGATTTAAGTTGGTAATATCAACCGTATCTTTATCTACTATAATAAATCTACCGATACCGCTTCTGACCAAAGCCTCTAAAGCATAACCACCTACTCCCCCCAATCCGGCCACTAAAACCGTTTTTTTCTGTAATTTTTGCCATTTATCGGTTCCAATCAAGTTGATCACGCGCGTATAAATCTCATTCATTCAAGAATTCCTCCATATCATCAAAAACATTTTGCGGATAATCGGCACTCTCTATGTCATACCAATCTACCGGCATTTGGTGTCTAAACCAAGTATATTGTCTTTTGGCGAATTGCTTCGTATGCGTTTTGATATCTTCGATACACTCATTTAATGTTTTTTCTTTTTTAACATAAGGGATGAATTCCTTATAACCGATTCCTTGAAAGCAATGGCTGTCATAAGGATATCTATCAAATAAGTCATTGACTTCTTTTATCAATCCTTCTTCTAACATTAAATCTATTCTTTGATCAATTCTTTGTTTTAAGCGTTCCCTGTCCATTGTCAAAGCAATTATCTTGCCGTTATAAAGCATTTTATGTTCTTGTTTTTCTTCCTGCTGCGATTTGCTTACTCCCTGCTTAGCCATTTCCAAAGCTCGAATAATTCTTTTTCGATTATTAGGATGGATAGTTAAACTGCTCTTATAATCTGATTGTTCCAATTGGTGAAATAACTGCTCATTGCTGTAGGCAGAAAAATCATAATTAATTTTATTTTCTTGATTAACGAATTGATAATCATATAATAGGGCTTTGATATAGAGGCCGGTACCTCCGACAATTATCGGCAATTTACCTTTTTGCTCGATTTCTTCAATTGCTTGGCGTCCATCTCTTTGAAATTGAGCCACATCATAGTCATCACCGACTTCTTTGTAATCCAACAAGTAATGCTTTACGCCCTGCATTTCTTCCTCTTTTATTTTGGCACTGCCGATATTAAGATGTTTATACACTTGTATGCTATCACCATTAATAATTTCTCCGTTAAATCTTTTAGCCAACTCAATTGACAAACTGCTTTTGCCTACAGCTGTCGGTCCGACAATTACCGCTACTTTATACACGTTTAAACTCCTTTACCAATTGTTTCTCACTGATTGTTATCATTGTTGGACGTCCGTGCGGACAATTGAACGGTTGCTTACAGTTTCCCAAACGATTAAGCAGTTTTTTACTTTCGGCAGTTGAAAGGTAATGGTTAAAACGAACCGAACTGTGGCAAGCCAAAGAAGCAATTTTCTCTTTACGAACCTCCAACACATTCATTTGTTTGTCATTAATCACCTCATTAATCAATTTATTAACAAAATCCGTTTCATCGATATCCTGAAAAAAGTCCGGAACCTCCCTGATGATTAATGAATTAAGGGAAAACTGTTCAAAATATAAACCTATGCAAGATAATTGCTCATTTAACAATTCAATCTGGCTAACAATTGCCGGAGTAACCTCAATAACCAGCGGTACCAACAGCGGTTGCATAACAATTGTTTTCTCCATAATTCGATTTTGAATATCTTCGTACATACATCTTTCTTGAGCTGCATGTTGATCTATTATATATAGATTCTCCTCATCATAAGCTAAAATATAGCGTCCGTGCAATTGAGCCAAAAAAGTAAAACGCTCAATGGTCGGATTGCTTTGATAATCCAATAATTTTTCTTGGGTAAATCCTTTTATCGGTTGATCAATATTTTCTTTTTCGCAGAAATATTGTTGTTGAATATCCTGCACAGTTTTCAACGTAGTTTGCATCGTCGGTTTTTCCGATTCTGACCGTCGGTCTTTGACAACCTCCGTAATTTTTTCTGCCGTAGCCAAATGATCGATCAATAAATCGGAAGGTATCATCGAATTGCGGATAACTGTCCTAATGTTATCCTTTAATAATTGAGCCAACTGTTTTTCTTTGGATAAACGTATTTCCCATTTAGACGGATGAACATTCACATCCACCAATTGATAATCTACCTGAATATTAAGCACAACAATCGGATAACGCTCCGGCATGATAAATTGACTATATGCTTCGGTGATTGCTTTATTCAAAAAATAATTACGAATGACCCGACCATTAATGAATGTATTGATATATTGCTTACTGCTGCGAGTAATTGCCGGGGCAATGACATAGCCTTCAATATGAAAGTCATAGTCACTGCATTCTATCTTAATAGCCTTTTTAGCTACTTCTAACCCGTATACAGCCATAATTGTTTCCTGCAACGCCTTTGAACCGTTAGTTTGTAATTTTAATTTATCATCATTGTATAATTCAAAAGCAATCTCCGGATGAGCTAAAGCCAACTTTTGGACTAAATCCAAAATTGTATTCATTTCACTGTTCGCATTCTTTAAATGTTTCAATCTGGCAGGTGTTTTATAAAATAAACCCTCAACTGTAATTTTTGTCCCTTTTGGGCAAGCAAAAGGTTTCACTTCTTTAATCTGCCCGTATTCTATTCTTACCGAAGTGCTATCCTGCCCATCACAGGTAGTCATTGCAAGTTTACTTACCGAAGCAATCGAAGGCAGGGCCTCTCCTCTGAAGCCCATTGTATGAATATGCCATAAATCATCATCCCGAAAAATCTTACTGGTAGCATGACGATTAAAAGCGGCAGTGGCATCAACCTTATCCATGCCACAACCGTTATCGCTAATCTCGATACCATCCAAACCGCCGTTTTTTAATCTTATTTCAATATGTGTACTTCCGGCATCAATAGAATTTTCTGCCAATTCCTTGATTACACCCATTGGTCTTTCCACGACTTCTCCGGCAGCAATCATATTAGTAAGATGCTCATTCAATACTTTTATTTTGCTCATTTTTTACTTTCCTTCATTTTCCCCTTCAGCGTATTTACAAACTGCAATGCTTCCAAAGGTGTCATATTATTCGGATCAGCGAGTTCCAAAAGTCTCTTGACCTCCTGCAAATCATTCGGAACTTTTTCTAACATGATAATCTGTCCTTGATCATTATGTACCTTTTTACTGCTCTCCAAATCTTTCAATAATTCCTTAGCTCTGTCAATTACGGCTTGCGGCAGTTTAGCCAATGATGCCACATGAATACCGTAAGACTTATCTGCCTTACCGTCTTTTACCTTATACAAAAAAGTAATATCACCATTATTTTCCGCGACCATAACATGTTTATTACGCAAATGTTCCATGTTATTTTCCAAGGCGGTTAACTCGTGATAATGCGTGCTGAATAAAGTTTTGGCTCTAATTGTCGCATCGATATATTCTAACATCGCCTGAGCTAAAGCCATACCGTCATAAGTTGAAGTACCCCGACCTATCTCGTCAAAAATAATCAGGGAATTTTCTGTTGCCTTGCTTAAAGCGTTATTGGCTTCCAACATCTCCACCATAAATGTCGATTGACCGGACAAAATATCATCGGTTGAACCGATTCGAGTAAATATTTGATCAAATAATGGCAAATTTGCTTTTTTTGCCGGCAAATAACAACCTATTTGTGCCATAATGCACAATAAAACACATTGACGCATATAGGTACTCTTACCGCCCATATTCGGACCGGTAATCACAATTGTCGATATTTTCTTATCCATATATAAGTCATTAGCCACATATTGCATATTCTTAAATGAATTCAGAATCGGATGCTTTCCTTCAACGATATCTAAGATACCGTGCTCATTAAAATTAGGGCGCACATAACCGAAACTGCTGCTGACCACAGTTAAACTGTATAATGCATCGATCAAAGCCAAAGCATTGGACAGTTGCTGCAATTGAGGTAATCTGTGTTTGATTTTCTCCAATAACTCATTAAACAAAACAGCCTCCAATTTCAGACTTTTTTCTTCGGCATGCAGTATCATATCTTCCTTTTCTTTCAATTGTGCAGTTATAAATCTCTCGCCATTAGCCAAAGTTTGTTTGCGTTGATAACCCCATTCTTCTTTGATTTGTCCCAATGCTCCTTTAGAAACTTCAATATAATAGCCGAATACCCTATTATAACCGATTTTCAAGGTCTTTATTTGTGTTCTTTCCCTCTCGCTTTGTTCCAAAGATGCGATCCATTTTTTGCCGTTTTTCAAAATATCCCGATATTCATCTAACTGCTGATCATAGCCATCTTTGAATATACCCCCATCGCGTACAAAAACAGGCGGTTCATCCACCAAACTTGTCGTCAATAACTCGTAGATATCTCTGCAAGTATCCATATTATCCAATTGCGGATAACATCCGCTTTGTCTGATAATTTCCAATATCTGCGGAACATTTTCCAAAGATTTAGCCAATCTTTGACAGTCCTTTGGATTAGCCGAGCCATAAGCAATGCGGGCAACTATTCTTTCCAAATCATATAATCCACTTAAATACTCTTTCAATTCTTCTCTCTTCAAAAAGTTCTTATTTAAGTATGTAATCATATCCAAACGCTGATTTATTTTTTTTAAATCCCTTAGCGGTCTGTTGACCCATTTTTTAAGCAATCTTGCCCCGATCGCACTGCGACAGTTATTCAAAAAAGAATATAGAGTGATCGATTTATTATTGTTTTTCCCGGGTTGAATCAGTTCCAAACCCATTAAAGTAGAATAATCCATTTTTAAATAATCATCTTCATTGATCACTTCAAAAGGACGCAGCTGACTCATTGTCCTCTTCTGCGTTATTTCCAAATAATTCAGCAGCCTGCCCAATGCTTCGTGTAAATGAATATCGGTACAACCGCTTAATAAATGCTTGTATTCACTTTTAATATCGGTTTGTTCACATTGAGAAATCGTTAAAAAACAATTATCCGTTAAACTGACTAACACTTTTTTATTAAAATTACTGTCGGTTACTATTTCCTTGATCTCATTTGAAACTATTGTCTGCATTAAAGCAGTCTGATCATGAGCAATATTCAATAATTTACCCTCACCGGTTGTACAATCGCAGATTGCCAAACCGTAGCCGTAACTATAATCAACCAAACCGGCTAAATAAGCACTGCCTATTTCATCGTTTAACTCATCCATGATTGTTCCGGGAGTAACGATTTTTATCACATCTCTTTTTACCAGACCCACGGCATCGGAAGGATCTTCCAATTGTTCTACTATCGCAACTTTGTAACCTTTGGTTATCAATCGCTGGATATAACCGTTAACGGCATGAAAAGGAACACCGCACATCGGAACCTTTTCCTCAACTCCCGCATTTCTACCGGTCAAAACCAAATCCAATTCATGAGAAGCAACCTTTGCATCTTCAAAAAACATTTCATAGAAGTCTCCCAAACGATAAAAGACCAACGCATCGGGATTTTGAGCTTTTATCTGCAAGTAGTGTTTCATCATCGGTGTATATTCACTCATATTCATTACCTACTTTTTACTGTATGCCAAACAGTCTTGATAATCACTTAATTCTTTGCGGATTTTGCGACATATTGTGCTGCTTCCGGAACCATACTTAATGATGAATCCATAATATCTTTCCGTTACCTTATACGCTCTGTCATTCAGCAAGTCATCAACATTCAATTTGTCACGATCATACAATACTACCGTAATCGCTACCGATGAAGAAGTAATTTTCTTAATATTAGTCAAACCGCCTAAATCCGCTATAAAACGCTTCAATTCTATTTTTCCTTGCTGAGTGTCCAAGAAATCCTGAGCCAATATATGATAATAAACAAAAACCGTCAGTTGATACAAAACGAAAACGATAATTCCCATAATCAAGGCTTTTACCAACATCAAATGCAAATTAACAACATTATAATAGTGAATAAATTCAAAGATATTACCCAACAGAATTGTACTCTTAGAAGTAGTCAACATAACTCCGACATAAATATCCATGATATTGCAAGCCATAAAGATGGCTCCGCAAAATAACAAATGGATAAAATAAAGTAAAGGCGATGTCAACAAAACAACTATTTCTATAGGTAAAGATGAACCGGTCAATAAAGAAGCACAAATACCCAATAACAACATACCGAACATTCTGCTGCGATCTATCTTATCGGTAATATTCAAATAATATCCGATAATTAGCGAAGGAGCCGCAAACAGATTAATAATATATGTTCCCGTCGTATAACGACCGACACCGGCAGTCAAATTATTGCTAAGCATTTGAGCTGTCCAAATATTAACATCTCCGGTATAGACGATCTGTTTGCCGTCTGTCCAACTTCCGCCCAAATTACCAAACAGGAAATTATCTTTAAAGATATTATCTACATGTAACATCTGTCCGATACGATCGCAAAAACCGTAAATAAACATCGCAATCGGATTATTACTGTTAAGAGAAATAAATTGCATCAATTTACTTACTACATTCACAAAATATACATAACTGTAGCTGACAGCCACACCCACAAAAGCGGTTAAAATGATTGCGGTAATGAAAAACCATGCATCATTATCTATAAAAGTCAAAAAACCGTAATTATATCTCTTTCGAGACCATGCATATGTTTTATCTACGACAATAATAACTAAGATACTGCCGATAATTCCGATATTAAGCGGTATTGATTTTTCATCAATCGCTAAGCCTAAAAAATCCTGATAAAATACCGCCGGATAATTGTTTTTAGATAAAATCATCGTGACAACATTTAAAAGAGCATAACACATGAATGCCCCGATAAACGGTATTACATCTTTTTTATTGTTTCCGACATAATTCAAAGTCAATATCAAAGGAAACAAGTTTTTCAGCAATAAGCCGACAGTTGAAAAAATCAACAATATTTTCTGCACGATTTCGTTTTCAGTTCGAATGTCACCTATACCGATAAATAAATAACCGAGTAAAAGCACAGTAATCGCAAATCTTACGGAATCCAATATTTCATACCATTTCTTTTTCACTTTTCTTTTCCTCTTTTCCTAAAACAACTGTTTCAAATGACTTATCCAATTTATCGGTTTATAATGTGCCAATTGTACATATTTATCAGCTAAAATACATGTTATTTCCTGCTGCAACGGTAAATCAATATCATAACGATCAAAGCACAGTTTCGTATGAGAAAAATCCTGAGAAACGATCTTGATTTGTGTATTGCCGTTAACTATTAAAGGATTACGTAAAGAGCGATAATGCGAGTGATGAATACCGCTAAGTTCACTCAATTCAATCACTTCCAGTCCCGGTTGAATAACAGCCCCTCCGACTGAGCGGGTAAATGCTGTCGAACCGGTTTGAGTGGAAAGAACAATACCCGAACCATGATATTTTTCCAATAATTGCCCATCAAGATAAATATCCAATGCTTTTGTTTTATAGCTTTCCAACCACATTTCATTAACCGCATAATATCTTTTGCCACAGGATAAATCGACCTGTAAAAGTTTCTTCTTTTCAATCTGCGGTTGTTTATAAGCTATATCATTAATACACTCTTTTAATTCTTTTAATGTATAATCCACAAAAAAGCCTAATGTACCTGTGTGAATTCCGGTAAATAAAGTCTTATCTAAACAATACATATATTTATGAA
>JAUNFB010000128.1 GCA_030525245.1 Erysipelotrichia bacterium | reverse complement strand
TTTCAAATGAGGATATTATTGAATCGAACTCCGAAAAAACAATTAAATACAAATATAACGATGTAGGAGAAATGATTTCATATAATGATCGGAGCATTACTTATGATAAGCTTGGAAATCCTATCAGTTATCACAATGGCTGGACTTTTACATGGGAAAACGGTAAACTCAAAAAAGCTTCAAATCCAGACACAAATATTCAGTATTTTTATGGTAAAAACGGAAGAAGAATTAAAAAAGTAGTAAATGGCGAAACAATAAATTTCAATTTTGAGGATGTATCAAATATAACTCAAAATGATAATAAAAGCACGTTTAAATGGTACATTCCAAAGGACATCACCTCTCCGAGCTTTAATTATAAGGGCGTAGATTATTTTTACATATTTAATGCTCAAAGTGATATCGTGGGAATTAAAGATACAAACGGGGCAATTGTTGCAAATTATGTATATGATTCATGGGGTAAATTACTTTCAATGACTGATGCAAATGGAAATGATATATCAAACGATAAGTCTCACATTGGGTACATAAATCCGCTCCGCTACCGTGGTTATTATTATGATTCAGAAACCAAACTTTATTATTTGAATTATCGCTATTATGACCCCGAAACGGGAAGATTTTTAAGCAAAGACGACCAAGCAACCGATGATTACGGTTTGTATGTATATTGCACGAATAATCCTGTAAATATGGTAGATTACGATGGACATGAAGCTGTTACTTTAGCTGTAGTTATGGCTGTGGGTGCGCCGGAAGTTGTACTTCTTGCAACTGCAGTCAGTGCTATTATGATTCCTATGTTGCTGACTAACCCGGGTCTGAATAAAGTAGTTGACGAAGCTATAAATTGGGCGGTTCGCACCTTTACCGAGTGCGGTGCTGCCATAGCGGCACAATTTAAAAGACTTAGCATTGCATTAGCTAATGCTATTGCAAATTTAGCAAAAGCATATAATATTTATTTAGCAAAAAAATCAATACCCGCATCTATGAAAAAATCAGGCGGAAATATGTCAACACCTAATATGGATCCCGACGATTGGGAAAAGCTAAAAAATGATCAAGGATACAAACATAAAAAAACAAACTGGAGAGCAAAAAAAGATCCCTCACAACATGGCGGCGAGCACTGGGATATGTCGCCTCCTAAAGGAAAAGGACATATTAATGTAGGAATGGATGGAAAAATTTTTGGAGGCAGATTGTTTTGAATAAAGTTGACTTTAAAGAAATAAAAACAATTGTTAGTCGTTGTGGATTTGATTTTAATTATGAAAAAAATGTAGGTAAAAAATTTATCGAGGTTTGTCATATCCATAACTGGGATTATGGATATTCCGAAAATTCTGTAAAATGGTCAGAAGAATCCACATACCCATTTTACAACGGACCAAGAAGACAATTCTATACTGATATGAAAGAAATATTAGATTTTTTATATGATTATATTAATTGTAATAATATAATCGACTTTGTTTCTGCGCCGCTTTTTTCAAATCCTTGGATTTCTTGTGTATCCTATAGTGAGGTAAAAGATATTTATTCTGAAACTACTTCGTTTTTGAGAAAAAATCAAATGAGAAAAAATT
>JAUNFB010000127.1 GCA_030525245.1 Erysipelotrichia bacterium | reverse complement strand
GAGACTTATAATCCTTTTGCTCTTTATAAATCCTTGATAATTTTAGTAACAATCCGTCATTTATCTCAAAATCCATAAATTCCGATAAACTATCCAAATAGTTATGTTCACCTAATTCCAAATGCGACAAAGCGGATATACACCTAATTTGAGTATCAAAACCATCTTCTGAATTTTTAAGTTTTTCTATTTCTTTTAAAGTATTGGAGTAATCCTTTTGGCTGAAAAATGTTATTACCCTTATTCGCCTCGTCAGAATTTCCAAATACTCGTCAGAGTAAACTGCGGCTGAGTCAAGTAATTGTTCTGATAGTGAAAGACTTTTATCATAATCATTTGAATTCAGGTATGCACGTACTACATCAAGAAATGCATAATTGATAAATGGTTGCTTTCCCGATTTTACCATATTTTCGTATGAAGAATTGGCAAACCTTAAGGCATCATTCCAATAATATGTATTTGTAAATATTGCAAATATCTCTCTTGATATCCTGCCTTGCCAATAATAGTCATTCATATATTTTGCAATATCCAAAGCTTCAAACAAATAATCAAGAGATGAAGGATAATTATTTGCCGTCAAAAGAATTCTTCCATAATAAAAGCAAGAAAGCATTTTGTGATAGTCATCACCGGATTCCTTATAAAAATTGTATGCAACTTTAATCAATGTATCTTTATCTACATCAATATAATTCTTATCAAGTGCTTGAGATTTAAGCAGACAATAGAGTGCATACTTGCCATCAGAACCTAAATTATCAGTATTTATGCTGTCAAGTATCTGCAATGATTTTTCCGGCATACTGTCCATAAGTTGCTCTGCCATAGAGAGCCTATTATTCTCAGTTGACATTTGAGAACAAGACACTAATATCAGCAAAAATGGTATGTATAATAATAGCCGCATATTACTCTTTCCGGATTTCTTTTTGCAAATATAACACTTATTATGCAAATAAAATAAGAACTACGCATAAAAGAAACCACCCACGGCTCTTTCATTAATAAAGTAGAAAATATTGATAATTTTTTATAAGAGAAATAGGTAAAGACGACGCAGGCAGGGCGCTTCTACGAGGCTCAGTTGTGGAAAACGCCGGATAAGCGCTTTGTGCGCCACCCGGTGATAAACAGACATCTTCTCAGATTCGCATATCGGAAAGTGTGCGGATTGTCAGGTTCTAATGAATATAGCATCATCAAGGCTACTCTGTTGTTGTTTTCAGATGCAAGTTACGCCTGCGGGGAAAGTCTCATCAGTATAATAATGTTAAGCAGAATATATTAAAAATTAAAACTAATACTAAATTTAATAACTCTGAAAAATAGGCTTTTATTCCTATCTCCTGTTCCTTTTTTCTCGTCATTGAAATAAATCTATAACAAATAAAAAGCACACAAAAGACAAGACCAAACCAATGCAAAAATTGAGATTTAAAAACTAATCCCAAAAGACTTATCAATGTGATAATTGAATCCATAAATTTAATTACAAACTATATCAGCCCAAACACAATAATAGCTGCAACAAATACTACATCAACCAATAATTGGATTACTGAATACTTTCCTTTTACACATGATGCTACGAGAAATAGCA
>JAUNFB010000126.1 GCA_030525245.1 Erysipelotrichia bacterium | reverse complement strand
GAATGGTTCTTTTTTATGTTTCCGTTGACTTTATGCTTGAATTGGACTTCACAACAAGCAGCTTGCGCTTGTTGTGGGAGGAAAAACATATGCAGTATATTTACAAAACCTTGTTTTGTTCTATACGAAATATGTTTTGACGAGACGCCGACATTTAAAACAAACTACTCAAACGAGTGGTTCTTTTTTATATCATGTTTAGGCTAACTCAGTTCGCCCCTACGATCGTTTCTTCTATATGAAATATGTTTTGAACGGGTTTTATCCTAACCCTTCCGTCTTTCGCTTCGCAAAATCCACCTCCCCTTGAACATCAAGGGGAGGTTTTTTAAGTTCAACTTTAGACGATCTCGGTTCGTCCCTACCGTTGTTTTTTATAGACATTCTTTTTTTTTGCAAAATTTCTGCCTTTCTTTATTGTTTGATGATGGGATTATTTTGGCTCGTAGTTGTTTATTATATCCGTAATTGTGTTCTTATAAATGTTTCCGTTGAGGACATTACCGTTTGCTGAAAAACCGATTGTTTTAATGTCATATTTATTTTCAAGATAAGGATTTTGAATTTCTTTGTTGTCGTTGAAATATTTACTGAAATATTTTAATGCATTGCCGCTTGCAAAGATTATATTTCCGTCCGAAGCTTCTATGCCTATTTTAGTAAATTCGGCAAGAATCTTTTTTGTTTCATTGTTAAAATGATTATTGTCATTTGGACTTATAAGCCAAGCAGGATGTGTTTGAATTGATACACCTGTTTTAAGAATTTCTTTTGCAAATTTCATCACAATTTCCAAGGGTATGGTTTCCTGATGAAATGAGTCAACAGAAAGTTTAATGGTATTTACACCGCTTTCGGCAAGCATTTCGGCTACTTGTTGTATTCTGTCACTTTTTTTGCTGAAGTAACCGTTTGTGATTAAATCTCTGTATTTGATTCCACATTCTTTTGCGGCAGAATGAATTTTACAAACAGTTTCGGGATATAACAAAGGTTCGCCGCCAAATGTCATAAGGGATTCAATTTTATAATTGTTACATATATCATAAACAGCTTTAACTGCTGATTCGGTATCTATATGGTTATTTGACACATGTTCGCCTTGTGAGCAATGTTTGCATTTGCCTGTACATGAATTTGTAATTACAAATTCGATTCTGTTTAAATTTTTAGTGTATTTATTCATTAAAGTTTCTCCTAAATAGTTCATTATTCATATAAACATTATCATAAATAAATCCTGTTTTCAAGTTGTCTTTATATAATAGTATTTAAAAATATGGACAATTTGTTTTTAATGTGTTATATTGAAATTGAGAGGAACGGAGGAGATTTGATGAGCGTTAAATTTTACGACAGCGTTGATGACAAATTGTTAAAATTTGCCGTTATTGTATCAAAAAGTAACGGTAAATGGGTGTTTTGTAAACACAAAAAACGCACAACATACGAAATTCCGGGCGGTCACAGAGAACCCGGTGAAGATATTCTTGAAACGGCAAGGCGGGAATTGATTGAAGAAACCGGTGCGATTGATTTTGATTTGAAACCTATTTGTGTTTATTCGGTTGTTGATGAGAACAATCTTGACGGTTCGGAAACTTTCG
>JAUNFB010000125.1 GCA_030525245.1 Erysipelotrichia bacterium | reverse complement strand
ATCTCAACCTTTATTTTTACATTTGTGAAAACTAACATAAACGACGGATTTTGAACTGCTTGTTGCGCATATCGCTCCTTTTTTCCCTCTTGTCGGCACACCTTTATTCTCTCGGTGTTACGACAAGTGAAAATTATGTAATTAACAAAGACTATCTCGGGAGCATTGCAACAATAACCGATAAAAACGGTGTTATCCTCCAAACAAACAGATACTTATCAGGAGGATTACCACAAACGGCCATGACAATCAACGACCGCTTCATTGACAATCACTTGTATTGTTCAATGCAATACACCGGTACTCACTCAATGGGCTTCTACGACAACACCGCCCGCATCTACGATGCAATCCTCACCCGTTTTACAACACAAGACCCGCTATCTGAAAAATATCCGGACATCTCCCCTTACGCCAGCCGTGCTAATAATCCGATGAAGTATGTGGATAGAGATGGACGGAAAATTGTATTGGCAGATGATTCATCAGATAGTTTTAAAAACAATTATTTGATTGCATATAACTACTTGAAAAGGGCTCAAGCCTCTTTTGTCATAGATGAATTGGATAAGAAAGATAATATTTACATAATAAAGGAATTTAATGATAATTCTAAATTTGATCATAACCATAACACAATCTATTGGAATCCTCATAGAGTATTACTCACCACTACAGGTTATGTACTAACGTCCGCTGAATTACTAAGTCATGAGGCTGACCATGCTGTTAGTTATGATGAAGATCCTAAATCTGCTATTAATAGGCTAAATACGCAAGATAATGTGTATGGAAATAAGGAAGAGAAAAGAGTTATTGAAGGTTCTGAGCAAGCCGTAGCGATAAAATTAAACAGAGTCCTTGAATGCGGAACAACTCGAACAGACCATTTTGGAACAGGTTATTATGTTGATTCTCCTGATTCTGATGAATATGAATGTATTACCATTATTGTTGACAAAAATAAAATACAAAAAACAGCACCGCAATGAATATGAAATTTATAACCTACAATGTAATATTATTATTTGCATTTTTGTCTCCCAATATAAATGCAGAGTCATACTTAAAAGATCAACCGGAATTTGAAAAGTTTTATGCGGATAGTATCATCTATACCCTTATGCCGGAAGGAATATTTTCTGCGGTTTGTATGTATCGGGATGAATTTGAAAGAGAAAAAGAAAATCCCGCTATATATACCCCCACAATATTACTAAAGTATGAAGATGACATTGCCGATATTACAAATGCACTAATGAATAGCGGAATAGACTCTATTCTCTCTTATAAATCAAATGAAATTGTTAAAAAACTTGATATAGTGAAACGTAAAAAAGGCTTTATACCGGTATGGAGAAATGAAGATACCGTAGATGTCCGGTGTCGAGTTTTCTTATATAAAGGAAATGAAGTTATTGTTATTTGGCTGGCGGATACCGGGGTTTTTGATATTGATAGATATAGATGTTATAATCCCGAAGTTATAAAAAAATTACGCCAAATTTCTATCGACATTGGTGTTATGAAACCATTAACTATAAAATCACATCCTTGAAAAAATAATGAGTCAAAAAATTCACATATTACTCACTTTTATTTTATGCTTTGCAAATTTAAATGCG
>JAUNFB010000052.1:995-7380 GCA_030525245.1 Erysipelotrichia bacterium | reverse complement strand
TTATTTGTTTTTAAGTCTAATAATGCATAACGTGATTTAATTACCACATTTGTAACATTAGATGTTTCAGCCTTACTACTGTCAAAACCCATACCGAAACGGTAGATATTCTTTTCATCAAGTTCCAACTTCGTTTTACGTGCTTCATACGGAATATTAACTGTTTTGATATCAACATCACCGTTATCACCAACCGCAACTTGTTTTTTAACTCTGATACTTTGTGTTAATTCTGATATATCGTTGCCGGTATATCCTTTGATAACATAGATACCTTCAGCCACGTCTTGAATATTGTTTGACAATCCGCAACTCATCAAATCATAGTCATCAATTAAATCCTTGATAATTGTCAAATCGCTTGTTTGTTTACGGTTATTGTCTAAGCGAATAAACGGAATATCACCGAATGTATCGTAATACTGTTGTTTGTCTTCTTCATATAAAACGTGTGGACGTGTCTTCTGTTCGGTATCTTCTTTGATAATACCGTTAATCATCAAATAGTAGTAAACGTTTGTATCGTCCCATACTTCCACTTTGTGAATTACTTTGTTTTTTTCAGTTTTCCAATAATAGTAGTAAATGATATAGTCCTTTTTATCGCTTGAATACTTTGCCGGTACTTCAACAACATTTAAACCTTCTGCAAACTTGAAACGTGTCTTAAAATTATTGTCAACATACCTGTATAAATAGGAAAAACCTTCAACACCCATATAGGTTAGAAGGTCATTTAATTCCATCTTATAATCATTATCAAAATATTCGTTAAGTTTATTCTGTAGTTCCGGTATGTCGCTACGCACATAATCCGTATCACCGCTTAGCAGATACTGTACGCATTGGTCGGTAAGTTCGGTAAAGAACGGATGACTAATACGCTCATTGCTTTTTGTTTTATCTTCTTCCAATAAACCATCGTCATTAACAAAGTACACTTTGTAATCCTTGATATCGTGTCTTCCTTCGTAGTACAGCAGTCCTTTCTTTGCTTGCTGTTTTTTTGTTGATACTTTATCTTCATCAATAAAGCGTTTGATTTCACTTATAGAAAGCATTTTATCGTCTCCTTTCTTGCCTAATATAACCACTTGCCTTTACCGGTAAGTTCTCTGATAATCGAAGCTAAACTATCCGGACTGTCATCGTGTTGTGCATTTTCCGTATAGTCCAATATTTCGTTTAGATATTCGCTGTCTGTGTCTTCGTGAAAATATATCTTGCTCCAATTAGCTCGTAAATATGTTGATATCTTGATATATTTGTTCATATTCTCGTTATATGATTTGACTATTTTATTGCTCATCCGCATTTCCTTTTCTAAATAGCCTTTATCTGCGTTTTGTTCGGCGTAAATAGTGCCTGCCTTATATTTATCCATAAGCAAGTAAAACTCGCTTAAACAATCATCAACGTGTTTCTGACGGCGTTTGCCTAAAACATAGAAACAATTACCGACTTGCTTGATAATTGTAAATGCTGTTCCGTCACCACCGCCATAGGAAGCGTCAATGTGCAATACACCGTTATACAGTAATTTATCATCGCCGAAAAACTGCGGATTGGTAAATAATGCGTCTTCATCTGCTATATGTTTAAGCTCATAGTTTGCACTGAATAGCGAAGGTGTCATTGATTGCCTTATAGCGTTCAATGTATCTTTATTGATTAATCCGGTTGAATAGCAATCATAATAAATCTTGTTCGGCATAAGGCTTATACAGTCTTCTTTATGCCACGTAGTGCCTGTATTAACAAATCTACCGCCACGATTTTTAATGTTTTGTAATTCTTGATATATCAATTTCGTATGTTCACGTTCACTCTTTGATATTCTATCCTTGATGTTAACTATATCATCAGTAAAAATAATATCGGCGTGTTTACCGGTTAAACTTCCGTTAATACCCAAACCCAACAATTGTACAGCACCTTTATTTGATACGTTCAAATTTGTGTTAAGTTTATAAGCACTCTTGTCAGTAAAGCGTAATTCAACATCGTATATCATTTCGACTATTTCTCTAAACAAATCTGTTGATAATATGTTGCTTACTTGCCTTACAATTTCAATAACGTCTGTATCGGTTTTCCGCATAAAAAATATAACTTTGTTAGGGTACAATATCATTAACAACGCTATTGCTATTGATACGGTTGATGTTTTATATGACGAACGATGTGCCAATAGCGTAAAATCATCATCACTAAACATAATCCTTTTAAGCCAATTGTTATGTAGCTCATTCATATCGGTAAAGCCAAGTAAATGCGCCAACTTAATAGGCTCATTGCGGATTAATTTAATTATCTGTTTGTTCATTTTTCATTTCGTCTAATATTCCGTGTAATTCTTTTACTTTATCGTCAATATTAGCACTGACCTTAAACTCTTGTACTCTTTCACCTACCAACTCTCGTACAACGTTCATCGCTTGCATATCACCTTTTAATGCCTTTTGATAGGTTGCTACAATTAAAGCCATTTGATTATTCATATCATCGGCTTTTAAGCCTAATTGCTTAAATTTAGCGGTTATTTTCTTGTCTTTTATCGGTAACGATAGCAAGCATTCCATTTGTTCTCTCATAGCTTTTCTTTGGCGTTTGACTTCTGCACTACGTTTTCCACCTTTAGAACCTATTTCACGTGCTTTTTCCGTGGTTAGCGGTTTTAGATTACCTGCCATTTTATCACTTCCTTTTTGCTCAAAAATTTCAAACATCGCAATAATTATCAATGTGTCTTTCTCGGATTTCTATCTTTTCCCCTTTGTACATTCCTGCACCAACCTCATCAATTTTAGAGAACGGAATAACCGGAACAGTCAATTTATCTCTGTACTTTTTATCAATAAAGTATATGTAGCGTAATTGATAACCTTTTAATATCTTCCCCTTTGTGTACTCAACATATTTTTTAAAGTTAAATACCCCCCCCCGGTAATATCATAATAAGATTTACCGTTTAATTCTTTTCGTGGACTTGTCGGATTGCTTTCTAATGTCATTTTGTGTATCTTTTCACCGGAAGGAAGCAATACAAGATTATAGTTCGGTTTAATATCCGTTAATAAAAAATTACTTGCTCTGTATATTGTTCCGTCACCACACGAACAACCATCAGCAAACGATACAATCCATTTGATTTGTGGAGCATTTCTCTTTATTAATTTAATGCTTTGACTTATTGCTCTACTTTCACTATTTCTCGGTAAAACTTCATCAAACGCCATTCTATTAAGTTCTAAAAATTCATTCCAACCGGTATCTTTCACCAAATTTAGCATTTTCGCTTTATCCAAAGATGGACCATATTGCATTACACCGTGAAGTTTATTGTCTAAAAACACGCCAAAATGTAAACACGAATTGTTTACTACCTTACCGCTATAATGATGTTTTTTAATAAACGGTACAGCGATTTTTGACGGAATTACTTTTACTTCTATTTCCTTAGCTCTGCCCATTGTCTCACCACTTCATATAATGCGTTGCCGTTTTTATTGCCATTTCCGTATGTTTCCTTTATATCACACCCAACAACACCAATTGCATATTCAATCAATTCTTTCTGCTTTTCGTGTAATGTAAATGTCATCTGACATATTTCCGATTTATCACCACTTGGTAAGCTAAATTCATCTCCGTATTCATCACCTAATATTTCTGTATCATCAAATCCATATACACTCATATCAAAATCAACCAAATCTTCTAATTCAGCGGATAATACATTAAAATCCCACTCCGAAAACTCGCTTACTTTATTATCAGCTAATCTGTACGCCTTAATTTGTTCATCGGTTAAATCATCAGCTAAGACACACGGTACTGTATCAATGTTTAACTTTTTACAAGCAAAATACCTTGTATGTCCGCAAACAATAACATTGTTTTTATCGATGACAATCGGCACTTTAAATCCGAAATTTCGGATTGAATTTGCTACGTAATCAACTGCGTCCTTGTTCTTTCTTGGATTTTTTTCATACGGCTTTAAGTCTTTTAATTTAACGTCAATTATTTTCATCTAATAACTCCTTTTTCAAAAAGTATATACTTACAACATTACTCTCAAACATCGTTTATTCCTTCCCACAAAAGAAAAAGCATACTCATTCAAGTATACTTCTTCTTTTTTACAAAATATGATAAGTAAGGAGGGAGGAAAAATGTCAAACTACTATTCCCACTATAATTTTATCATTGGGCTTACTGCAATTTCACTGCAATCATTAATGTTTTTGCAATCTTTTTATTCTGTAAATATCACCTTTAATTTTCGGATAATAAGTATGCCATATACTACTTTCGGACGTGTAATATTTATCGGCAACACAACTCACTGCTTCGCTTACTTTTTTCCTGTTTACTACAATCTCAAAATACAATTTGCCTTCAATGCTATCAAGTTTTGATAATAATCTCTCCATTTCCGCAATCTCATTTTCAAGCCTTTTAATTTGCATTTCAACCGTTTCTATTTCTTGTTTAAGAGTAACACCGTTATGTTCAACTAATTCAATTTCATTTAAGTACAGAACCATCTTATCACGGTTAACGCTTGTATTAGCTTGTGGCGGTTCGCTGTCGAACCTTGATGATGATTTTATTCCGAAATACTTAACATAAATTTCTTCTTTCTTTTCAAGTAGTGATTTTCTTCTTAATTTTGCTAACTCATATTCAACTACCGTATCGGTGTAATATTTAATAGCACTCATAATACCCCCTATTCTCTAAAACGGTAATTCATCACTATCGATATAATTGTTAGTACTGAAAGATGTATCTTCATTTTGTGGAGTAGCACTTGCATTATTTTTACTATCCAAAAATTCTATTTGATTAGCGACAACTTCCACAACATATACCTTACGCCCTGTATTATCCGTGTAATCTCTTGTTTGCAATCGTCCTACAACATTTATTTTGCTACCCTTATGACAATACGTTGACAATAATTCAGCCGTTTTTTCCCAAGCGATTACCGGAATAAAATCCGCCTTTTCCTTGTCTCTGTTTACCGCCAATGTTAATTGTGCATATTTTTTATTTGAGTTTGTCATTCTGATATCGATGTCTTTAGTCAATCGACCTATTAATATAACGCTGTTTAAGTTCATATTTCTTTATTTCTTTCTGCCTTTCCTTTTGCTGATGTTATTAAATAATCCTTCCAACATTTTTTACACTTAGTCATTTCCTTACAGTTATCACATTCACCGGTTGGTAAATTTTGAAGCCATAACTTTTCAATCGCTAAGTCTAAAGCATTCTCTAATTCGGTTTTAGTTGCTTTCATATCTATTTGAACCACCCATTTTTGACAATAATTATTGCTGTTGCTAACATCGTCAATATCCCTAAAATAAAGCCTGTAGCAAGAGCTTTTAAAGCTACTTTGTTAATTTCATTGCTCATTATTTAACCTTTCCTCCTATTATTTTCATTTCAACTTTTACAGCTTCCGGTTCAAATTCGCAGTATTTACGAATTATTGCGTTAATTGCATTTTTTGATACATAAATCTTTGCATTTCGTAAATTTTCTACAAAATTTCCATAGCCGTTATAGTAATAATCTTTTTTTGTTTTGATAACATATCCGCAAGTTGCGTCTTCACAATTTGCTAAATCCATATAGTTTAATCTGTATGCTATCTTTTTCTCTAATTGATTAAAGATACTCCGTTTATTATGCGTATCAAGACAGATATCTTTATTGCCGTACAGCCTTATAACAATCATTCCATCTAATCTTGTTATAGTTTGCACATCTTCGAATTTGATTTTTGCTTTTTCTAAACCTTTACGGATAAATATTTTCTCATCAACATTAAGATTAGCTTCCATACTATTTTTCAACAATTACATAAATAATATCTTTATGCTTTGCCTTTCTTAACTTTTTCTGTTGTTTTTTTGACGGTGGTAAATGTCCGTATTCGTGATTGCAATCTCTTTCTTCGATAATGCAATCAAATCCATTATCTTTTAAATCATTCAAAATGTTTTCTGCTCCTAATTCTTTATAGGTTTTCGGCATAATGAACGTGTTGTGATAATCCTGCAAGCATTGATATACATAATCATTCAATAATTTCATTTACCGTATACCCACATTCCCGTAAAAGTTCCAAGAACTCTTTTTGAGTGCATTTGCATTCGTTGTTTTTGCCGATTAATTTTGTTGCTGTATCCAAGGTAATTAGTCCTAATTTGTAATCGTGCATTACCTTAGTGTCGTTATGGGCTTTAGCCCATCCTTTTTTTAGTTCCAACATAACTCTCAACTCTCTTTTTAAATTTTTCTTAATCTATAATTTTTGTTTTTGTGTTTCGGAACGTTGATAAAGTATTTATAAGCATTTTAAATT
>JAUNFB010000052.1:429-985 GCA_030525245.1 Erysipelotrichia bacterium | reverse complement strand
TCAACTACTTCAACATCAATTTCAAGTCTTTTTAATGCCTTTGTACAAGCACCAATTCCACCAAATAACTCTACTAACTTTAAACTCATAACTTTCCTTTCTAATAACTGTCATTCTTTGCAAATATTTCTTAATCTGTAATTTTTCTTTTTGTCTTTCGGAACGTTGATAACGTATTTATCCGCTTTTTCAATTACTCTGGAAAAAGTAGCTTCATCAATATCAATCAATTCTTCAATTGTCCGTTCGCTCGTGATTATTGTTTTTAAATTATTTGTGTACCGGTGATTAATTATCTCAATGATATACTTCAAATCCGTTTCGTTGTATTTCTTTAGCAATTCATCAATAAATAGCACTTCAACGCTTTTAATTTCGTCTAAATACTTGCTTACTTGATTAGTGTTATCACCCATCATATCTCGCTTTAATCGGCTTATAAAGTCCGTCCAAGTGATGTATAGCACCGCTTTTTTCTGCTGTAATAATAAATTATTTGCGATGATTGAACATATCAACGTTTTACCGCTTCCGCTTTGCCCACATATGATGAACC
>JAUNFB010000052.1:0-419 GCA_030525245.1 Erysipelotrichia bacterium | reverse complement strand
CATTCATTTTTTGCTGTATAACAATAGTCTAACGCTTTATTTTTAACACCTTGTTGCCAACCTTTTACTGTTTCAAAGTCGTTAAATGTCTTGTTTAGATAATCACCTAATCCGCTGTCTTTAGCACGTTTTAATAGTTTCCTTTGTGCTTTGCATTCACACTCGGTAACTACTTGTATATAGTGCTTGTAAAAATCACTAAACACTACCTTCATCACATAGCCTTTATTCTTGCAGATAGGACAATCAACTCCGTCAAGATTTCCAACACCTTCGTTATATGTTTTTGCTGTATTCTCTAAAAATTCTTTTTCTTCCATATTCTCTAATCCCTATACATCAAATGCTGTTATCTTTCTTGGTTCATCTTTTTGTTGCCTGCTTACTTTTAAGTCAGACATTTCCGTTTTATTCCATCG
>JAUNFB010000124.1 GCA_030525245.1 Erysipelotrichia bacterium | reverse complement strand
CCAACAATTATTTTCTAAAATGTACAGGAAACTCCAATCAATGAGGCTGGGGAGAAAGTGGTAGTAATGGAGCCAATTGTACATTTACGACCATTTCGCAAAACATGAAAGGAAACATTCTATGGGATAGTATTTCTACTTTAGATATGTACATCACAAAAGGCAGTACCTTAACAGGTGCATTTGTTGATGATGAATCCAATGCAGGAAATGGTGGTAACGGATATGCCAATGTGACTATTGATAAAAATAGTACTTGGATTGTTAGCCAGTATAGCACATTAACCACCTTAAATAATGCAGGTACTATTTCAGATGCAGATGGAAATAAAGTAACCATTCAAGGAACAGACGGAACTGTCTATGTAAAAGGTAAAAGTAAATACACGATTACTGTATCTAATTATTCCACAAAAGCAGATACATCCAATGCTTCTAAAATCACAAAATATTCTACTTTTAAACAAAATAAACCCAATCAACTAAAATAGCCAGGATTTCTCCTGACTATCTTCTTTTTTCTATCAATAATAAATAGGGACAATTCTCAACCATAAAATTCTGTACTTTATGAATCTGTAAATTCTTACACGATTTTAAATACGTTTCAATCTGTAAAGCTTCTTTCTTTCCCTCTTCATGAGGATATAAAACCAAAGCCATTCTACCTTTGATTTTCAATAAAGATAAGCCTTGTTGAATCGCTTGAACACTTGTATCTACGTGTGTAGTTAAAGCATGATTTCCACTTGGAAAATAACCAAAGTTAAAAATAATCACATCTACAGATTCATGTATGATTTCAGCCATATGTTCATGCCCTATACAATATAATGCTGCTTTTTCATTTTGAATTTTTTGTTTTGTCTTAACATAAACATCTTTTTGAATTTCAAACCCATACACCCTACGTACATTTTGTGACAAAAAGAATTCTGTATCTTTTCCCTGACCTAAAGTCGCATCCACACAAATTGCTTGCGAATGCAACACAGGCTTTAAAAAGGCATGGGACAAATCAACCATGGACTTCATCTTAAACGTAATGCCTCTTTATACAACATATAATCTTCCGTTTTATCACACACAAAACAAACTTGAATGCTTCTTGTTTCAGGATATTTATTCATCAATCGACGAATAGTTTGAATAGCCACTAAACAAGCTTCATGATTTGGATACTGATTGATACCCGTTGAAATACATGGAAAACCAATGGTCACAGAAGCCAATTCATGATTTTTCATATATTTATACGCTAAAGCCATGCTGTTCCAATAGCATGCCGCCAAATATTCTTTTTCATTTTGTTCTCCATCGATATAACGAGGACCACACGTATGAATAATTGCCTTACAAGGTAAATTATAAGAATCTGTCATCTTCGCTTTTCCTACTTCTAATCCCTTTAAAGCTTTTGTTGCCTCTAATAAATCTGGTCCTGCCGCATGGAAAATTTGTGAACTTACACCTTGCATCGGTAAGATTTGTCGATTTGTAGGATTTACAATTAAATCAAAATCTAATAATGCGATGTTTCCTTTTAATGTATTCATCATTTCTCTTCCCCCATTTTTGTCATACGATTCGATAATTTTTGTGCTGAAATTGAAACTTGATGAAATTGTGTTGTCAAAGTCTCTAATGTTTTTTCGGCACGCAAACTTCGCT
>JAUNFB010000051.1 GCA_030525245.1 Erysipelotrichia bacterium | reverse complement strand
TAATTAAACAGTAAATTGCATACCCCACCTATAAATGACAGTCTTAAAATTCTATCCTCTCTGTCATTTGGGTACATTACCAAATGATCCATAACCGACTGCATAGATAATATAATTCTACCGATACAAGCAATCATTAATGGAACTTCTAAACCGGGATATTTATCTCCGGAATATATTTGAACGGCCTCTTTAGCCATAACAAAGACACCAAAACACATAGGCAAAATAATAAACAATAGGCTGGAAATCGAATTATTCAGCTTTTCTTCGTATGTTTTTTTACCTTCATTTTTCAATAAGTATGATAAGCGTGGTATAGAGACATTTATAATTGCATACGGAATTGAAGACAATGTACTTATTAAATAATAAGCTATATAGTACTCAGTAACCGATATATTAGAAACAAAATTACCTAACATAACTCTGTCCAATTGACTATACAAAAGATCTATATTAGTAATTATCAAAACGGCTACAAGCGGTTTAATGTATTCTTTAAATCTGATTTCCGAAAAATCAAATTTAATTCTTTTCTTAGCATAGATAAAACTTATTATATTATTAGCAAAATTTACAAAAGATACAATTAAAGCATAAGCAATAACATCATCAGGTTTTCTGACCCACAGTAAAACCGCAATAAAATAGCCGATCTTTACAATCACCGATTTTATCGTAATGAATTTATAATTTTCAATAGCTTCATTGACAAATTCCACATAAAATACATTGGCAACTATTTGAATTGCCATTATCAAATATAATAAGCGTGTGATTCCTTGAGAAGAAATAAAACTGAAAATAATATAAATTGTTAAAACCAATACATTTGATAATAAAGAAATGAAAAAAAGATTAGTAAAAAGTTTACTGATTTTATTTTCATCATTTCTTATCCGGCTGATTTCTCTTACTCCTAATGTGTATACACCAAAAGAAGCAAACACAAAAAAAATCTGATAATTAGCGAATACTTTGTTATATATCCCATACAATTCTGTATCCAATAATCTCATTATATATGGTCCGATAATCAATGGGACAACTATATTTACCAGACTAAGCAATGACTTATAAATCGTATTCTTAAAAAGAGAACTTTTTGTTTCCATACCAATTCCTCGCAAAACTATTTTAACATTTACAAAATAAACTGTAAACAAACACAAAAAAGAGCAATCAAATATGCTCTTTAGACATCATAAGTTTTATCGATTTTCTTTAATTCATTAAAAGTATCAATTTCGATAATGTCACCAGGTTTACATTCCCGTATGTGAATCTGATAATTTTGTTTACGATAAAGCATTGCTACCTGCTCAGCAAAAGCTTCTTTACCACCCGGCATATTATAAACATCTTCGATATCCGTTTTTAATTTTTCACCGGCCTCTTCATCGTAATAGGCAATCCCTGCCATTTGATAACAATTAATTCCGCCTAATTTTTCATTGGTAATTATTCCTTTTTTGGTTTCTACACACCAATCATCGGTTCTGTCCACTTTCATTCCTAAATAATTACTGCGATACTCATATTTTCTGATAATTATGTCATTATTTAAATATAAATCAGATTCTAACATATATGCCTTGGATAATTTGTCTTTAACCAAATATGCAGAAGCTATATTATTAGCTTCATTGTATTTAGGATTATAAACAAAAGTAATCGTCGGATATTTTTTTAATAACAATTCAAATTGATCACTCAAATAACCGGTTACAATATAAATTTCTTTTATTCCGACTTTCATCAAAGCATCCAATGTTGTCTCAATAATCCTTTTACCGTTAACCAAAACCAATGGCTTTGGTGTATTCAAAGTGATCGGAACCATTCTTGAGCCAAATCCGGCTGCTAAAAAGATTGCTCTTTTAACACGATATGGTTCTAATTGTTCCAAACCCAAATCAGTAATTAAACTATCCTTAACATAACCTTTTTCTTCCAATTGACCGATAGCCTTATTAACATTTCCCAATGATAAATTGGTTAAACGCACGATTTCTCTTTGCGTCAAACTCCGTTTTTCTCTTTCTAAACAAACCAATATTTCAAATTCATTTGCTGTCAACATAATTTTTTCTATATTCCTTTCTGCCGATTAAATATACTGCCGATTTCACAACAATATTAAACATCAAAATTATCATCGAAACAATCGCTGCTTCTCCTAACATCATACTGCTTTCATAATTATTTATTAGCAATGACAACGGCATTGTACGCGTGTTGAACAAAAATGTAATCGCCGATATAGTAATCATGGAGTTGACAAAAAAATATGCCAGCATTTCGCGAATAGTTTTTTTCGTACACGGAACAATAACATCCAAAACTATTTTAATAAGACTGATGTTGCAAGTTTTCGCAACTGTCTCGTAATTTTGATTGACTTTCTGCAAAGCATTATAAGCCATTAAGTACGGCGAAGCAATGAAATGCACAATATTAACAATTATCAATATGATATATGTATTATAGATAAAACTTTTTCGGAAACAAATTGTATACGACAAGCCTAAAACAATTCCCGGTATTGCCAAAGAAGTAATGGTAAGAATATGAATAATATGGGATAATTTTCCTTTCTTTCTCGCTGTAAAGTAAGCTGCGGTATAAGCAATAATTGTCCCAAAAACAGATACTGCAACAGCTATAAATAAGGAGTTGAAAATATATTTTCCTATACCATTTGATATAACATAATCAAAGTGTTTCAAAGTAAATGTCTTGTCCAATACGGCATTATTGACAAATGCGAAATAAATAAAAGAACCAAACAATACGGCAATAAAGATCAGAATAAAATAAACAAATATTTTTAGCAGTATATTTATGATTTTATTATCTACTTCAATGCCGCTGTTCATATATTCTCCGTCAGAATAATCTTCAACAAGTAAATCAAATAAGAATGAAATCAATGCAGGAATCAAAAGGAACAAACCAATCAATGTTCCTTTGGAAAAATCCAACAAACCTATAACTTCTTTATATAAAAATACCGGCAAAGTAATATATTTTCCTCCAACAACCAAAGGAACGCCATAGTCGGTAAATATCATGGTAAACACCGCAAATGCCGCCGATAATATCGGTTTTAACATATAACATAAAGTAACTTTTTTAAATGTCTGCCATTTATTAAATCCCAACACTTTGGCAGTGTGATACATGTTATTATCAATATAGTTAAAGCCGTCATTAAACATTAAAAATGCTACCGGTGCCGAGTAAAGCAATGATCCTAAAACAACTCCTACCGGACCGATAATGTTCAAATGTATAAAGCGGGTAATTATACCATTAGTACCAAACAAATTAATTAAACCTAAGCCATGAGAAATTGAAGGTATCAGCATCGGAACTGTAATTAAAACCTTCAAAACTTCACGATGTTTGATATCTGTTCTGTTCAATGCATAAGCCAATAAATAGGCTACTAATATACTGATCACCGTAGCAATCGAGGTAGATAATAACGAATTATGCATACTCTCTTTGAACGCACTTGAATTAATTAATGTCGAAAAAGTTGACCAATCAACTTGAAAAAGCATTGTTACCAGCGGATAAAATACGGTTGTTCCTAAAAACAACAAAATTAATATATTAAGTTTACTATTCTTACTCATCACAAATTAATCCCTGTGCATTTTTCTATTGAACTGACTTTTTCCGTTAAGTGGTCACAAACAAACTTTTTCACATAATCGCTTGCCGGATGATTAAATATGTTATTTGGTGTATCTATTTGTTCTATATTGCCGCTGTTCATGATCATTACTCTATCGGACAAAGAGAATGCTTCCTCTTGATCATGGGTAACATAAATCATTGTTGTATGCAGCTGTTGCTGAATTTTTTTCAACTCTCTTCTCAATGATAAACGGTTATCTGCATCCAAAGCAGACATCGGCTCATCAAAAAGAATTACTTCCGGTTGTAAAGAAATCGTTCTAGCAATCGCAACGCGTTGCTGTTGTCCGCCGGATAATTGATGCGGATATTTATTGCTATGGTCTTCCATTTTTACCATTCTTAAAAATTCCATACTTTTTTCTTCCGCAATCTGCTTGTTTTTGTATTTTATATTCAGCGGATACATAATATTGTTCAAAACAGTCATATTAGGAAATAGAGCATAGTTTTGAAACACAATTCCCATCTTCCTCTTTGATGGATCTAAAGCAGTAATGTCTTGTTCATCGCATTTTATTACACCGGAAGTCGGTTTTTCTATTCCGATTAATATTTTCAATAAAGTTGTCTTACCGCATCCTGAAGGTCCTAAAATAGAAAAGAATTCGCCATTCATAACCTCAAAAGAAATGTTATTCAAAACTGTGGTATTGTACACTTTTACGATATTTTCAGCTTGCAATTTACCCATTAATTTCAGCCCACCTTGTCAATAGTTCTTGCATTCGCTCAGTACTTTCAATACCTGTCATATCTCCGTCCTGCAAATCATCGGGATAATTAGGAATTTGCGAATGCTGGTCTTTTAGAATCTTACTTGGCATAAAGTGCTCTTTATCATATTTGTTAAAGCTGTGGATCAACCAATCAAATACGCGTTGAACATTCTCATTGTCTTCCTTACCTTTAATAATTCCATACGCACAAGTATTATATACTACACCGGTATCTAAAGGGACAATTTCAAAATCATAACCCTCGTTAATAGCGTGAACTCCTTGAGCTACCATACCCAAGGCAATTGCCACTTCACCCTGTTTTAATAAATTTGTCGGTCCACTGCCGCTTGTTGAAAATTCACGGATATTTTCTTTTAATTTTTTAAAGTATTCAACAGCTTGATCTTCACCCATAACATTAACAGCATTCAGGAAGAAGCCATATCCGGTTCCGGAAGTTTTCGGATCGCTCATCGCAATTAGATCTTTATATAACGGATTCAATAAATCTTCATAACTATGAGGAATCGGCAAATTATTTTTATCAAAATAATTCTTATCAATAATAATAGTCATTGTATACTTTTCCCAAATCAAATAATTCTTCGTATTGTTTACATTTTCAAGATAATTACTTGTGTCAAAGTTGGAAATATCGGCAAAATTATCTTGAGTATCTCTCACATAAGAAGTAGCTAATCCCAAAATAATATCCGCTTCAGTGTTTGAACCCTCATTTTTTATTTTTGCAGCACAATTACCTGTAGCGATATGCTGAACTACAACATCTAAATCAGGAAATTCAGTTTTCAATTGTTCAATCAATGCTTGGTTACGTTCTTCTTCCATTGAAGAATATATAACAACTCTGTTTTCTTGTTTTTGGCACCCTGTAAAAGTACAAATTATCATAAATATTGTGATAAATATAAGTAATGTTTTTTTCATATTACCCTCCTGCGTTCATTACAAGTATAATACGACATTTTTTTGAACATTTCAACATAATTTTAGCCCTAAATTTGTTCATCGAATTATTTTTTTAGTCAAAAACGAACAAAAAGCAGTTGATTTAACAACTGCTAATTCTCATCAATAAATTTTTCTATGATATTTATAAAATGGGCATTATTACTTTTAAACGGCTTAGGAATAAATTCACTGCTTTTTACTATCACTTGCGACAAATCGTCTCCTTCATCATATTTCAATAAGTATCCTTCTTGAAAAAACTTATCTACAATTTGTCTCTGATGATCGTTAATGTGCTCTTGATATTTAGCCAATCGCGAACAGGCAATAATTTTTTTATTGTTCTTCAAACCGGTTAGAATCGAACCGACGCCACCGTGAGTAATCAACAAATCACATTCACCGATAAGTTGAGAAAATTTTTCCCTATCAATCAGATCAAATATTTCCATATCTGTACTATTAAACTTGGTATATCCAGCCTGTACCACCACTTTATCTTTAATAGTTCCATCAGTAATTGCTTTTTGAACAGCTCTAAGCAATCTGTCAAATTGTTTATCCTGCGTACCTAAAGTAACTAAAATCAAAATATCCACCCCCCATATACGGCATTTGGATATAATTCCAACATGCTTTCCCATTGAACAATAAATAAATCCGCAAATTTATAAACTATGCTTCCGGTTTTACTTCTAGTGTGGCTATTAGCAAATGTTTCAACAAAAATTATCTTACTGCCAAGCAGATGACCGATAAGACACATCGGTCCGGCAGTATGCGCACCGGTGGAAACAATATATTGAGGTTTAAACTTACAATAATAAATAAATGATCTAAGTGTATTCCACAACAATTTAAATGGATAAATACATTTATTAATCAAGCCGGTATAAGTTCCGTAAGTTAAATAATTAACCTTTCCGGGATATTTCCCTTGTAAGCTCAAATTTGCTTTAGTCTTTTCGGTTATTATTTGATAATCATATTTTTCAAACAAACTCCTCAACTGCAACAATTCTTCCAAGTGTCCCCCGGTACTGGATATAAATAATACTCTTTTCTTCATTTTATCACCGATAAAAGTATAGCAGAAAATAAAAAAAGTAGCGAACTTTTAATAGAAAGTTGCTACTTCATTCTCCGGTTGTTTGGCTTTTGTTATTCTGTAAGCTTTCAAATAAGGAACTTTTCTTTTGAATGCTGCTTGATAACCGTAAGCCATTTCTGCTTCAATTTCATACCATCCGGGAAGTTTTATCTCTTCCTTAGTATGATTTTCACAAATCAGACCCATAAATTTAATATCCGCGATACAACAAGTCATAACTTTTCGTCCAAAACTGAAACCATTCTTTATCTTTGAATTGTATACTGCTTTAGCTGTCAAACATAATTTCTTTCCGACATATTTTTGATACTCCTCGATGACATCTTGAATCCACAAAGCATAATCTCTGAATTCAATGTTCACAACAGGAGCATTTAAATCAAATGGTAATGGATCGACTATATCGTCATATTCTCCCTTGCCGTCAATATATTCATACGCAATTTCCGCTTTTCTGGTAATTGCCCTAACTATCTTATGAAATTGCATTTTATCATCACCATAAGATACACGGTTAAATAAAATAAATTCCGATCCGGCTAGTTTTTCCACCATCAAATTTCTAAACATATTGTTATAGGCAATAAATGTTGAAGCATCAATAACGGTTATTTGTTGAGCAATCAACCAATTTTCCGGAATTTCCTGATATAAGGTATTTAATTGCCACATCCCGTTATATTCAATCATTATTCTTTCCGGTTCATAAACTGTTTCTAATTGCTGACAATAGGCATGCGTAAATTTATTTTCATCATCTAAATATACGATATCCACATCCTGCAAAGCATCATCGGTTTTATCATAAGGTATTTCTCCATCCTCACAAGCAATAACCAGCGTTTTTTCCCCAGAAGCAAAGCCCGGATTATGCAAATTTTCTAAAATAAAACTGGTTTTACCGGATTCTAAAAAACCGGTAAACAGATAAATAGGTATTTCGTTATTCATTTTCTTTCCTACTTAAATAATTTAATAATTTCCTGTTCATTAATCTTTGAACCGATAACACATAATCTACCCATCGCAATGGCTTTTCCTTCACGAATATCCGTTTCTTCCGGAACATAATCAAAATATAACCATTTTCCGTCCTTCGAAGCAACAATACCCTTAGCTCTTAGAACCGTACCATACTTTTCTTGATTGTCCAACTCTTTAAGAATATTTTCAATTTCTTTATAGTCGTACTGACGATTGGTTTCGATTCCCCAACTGGTAAATATTTCATCGGCATGATGGTGATGATGTTCTTCATCTTCATCGTGATCATGATGATGACAACAGCACTCTTCATCTTCATCATGG
>JAUNFB010000123.1 GCA_030525245.1 Erysipelotrichia bacterium | reverse complement strand
CATACACAACATATTTGTATTGATACTCGGACTTGTTTTCACATTCAACAAGTATCGAATTGTCACTTATGCGCAGTCCGTTATCATTACCTGTCATTATAGCATTATTATACTTTTTCTTTTCGTCACCTGTCAACGCTTTAGTGAAGTTTGTATCTTTCGAGTACCGAATATCGGACTTGTCTGTAGGAGCGGCATTGTCAATCAGTTTAATTTGATTTGAATTAAACGCAATGTATTCCTCGTTGCCGTTATTCACTCCGTCATATCCGAGACTTTCGAGGTATTCTCTTGCCTTGATTCCTGCTTCGTTTTGACCTTGATATTTTTTCAAAGCCTTATATCCTGTTTGTTCATCGGCAGGATTTGTAATGTTGAGATAATACGCCTTGACATTCGGACCGTAGTCCTCTGCATCTAATTCCAACGGACTAAAGAACATTCCTTGAATATCCATGTTTGCTCTGCCCTTTGTTTTATCAAACACGGTGAAATCTTCATATGAGCCGTGATATACCACAAGCAGATTGCCGTCCTCGTCACGAACCTTACTGTCTTTGAAGTATTCCTGTTGTTCATTTGTAAGCTCATTGCCCTCGCTGTCAACAGAAGTGTTTAACGAAAACTTCTTGTTGACATTATCAACTTTTGTATTAAAGACTTCCGAAAAAGGTACACCTTGAACATTGACAGAACGCCCTGAATATGATATATTACCAATGTAGCCGCTTTGTTGGAGCTCAATAGGCAGACCCTTTTTAGGGTCAACGAAGCCTATCTGACCGACCAGCTTTGTGGCTATTTTTTTGTTTTCACTAACATACAAAACATCACAATTATTTAAATAATCATATATTCCCTTTTGTCCTCTCGTTAATGAATATGCACTTGTGAGTTTTTGCATATCCGAAATTAACAATCCATTTTCAACAGGTTGCAAATCCAACACGCACATCACAGGTTTACCGGTTACACCTTTAACCATACCAAACAATAACAATCGAGTGTTATTCTTTTTGTTACGGGAATGACTCGAAAGAACAAGTGCGGGATTATCAATTATATCAGGCACTTTTTTTATTATATCCAACGACATAGTATCGCTATGTTTTTTGAGAATAGCATTAATTTTACTGCCATAAAAATATATTTGATTATCAATAGCACCTAATCCTTGTAAAACATCTCCTGTGTCACCGATAATAAATGCTTCGTTATTGTCGTGACCGTTCCGGTACCACTCATCAACTTGATTTGAAAAATCAGTATTCTTTGAATGTTTAACCATATCGCTCTGCTTTGATGTGGTTTCCTTTACGCTGTCGAGCATTGTTTTAATCTTCTCTGCCGATTGTTCAAGGAAGTCTATATCGTGGTTCACTTCCGAATACACAATAGAAGATTTGGAGAGTTTCTGTTTAACTTCTTTAAGCTTGTCTGCAAATTGTTTGAAGAAATCGTGTACCTTTTGAAGCAAGGTTCTGTTATCCTTTACGAGGGTATTCAAAGCCTTTTCGTCTGAAAAAACTGCAAGTGCGTTATCCGCTACCATTTCTTCTTCGACAAGAAAAGATGATTACTAAAGCACATAATAAAAAAGCCGTCCTCAATTTGAGAACGACTATAATGAAATTCAGTATCAAATTTGAAATACAAAAATAAATTTGTTTGAAGACTAAACGTTTTATTATTCTTCCGTTATAGCATCAAATGCTGAGCGGATATTTCTGACCGGTA
>JAUNFB010000050.1 GCA_030525245.1 Erysipelotrichia bacterium | reverse complement strand
CTTACGAAGACTGCTGCCGATCTTCTTTATTATCCCTTCCATTTATTGTTTCCTCCTGATTTACATCTCTTACATATTACCATCTCCTTATTTCCTGTGCAAGCGGTTTAGAAACTTTTTATCAAGTTTTAATAAAAATCTGTATTTGATAATGATAAGAATTTTTTCTCCGACAACATTATATGAGTTAAAAATTTGCTGTCTTTAAACAACGCATAATTTGTAACCGGTGTCGGAACATTTTGAGCTTCTTCCGTATTTGTAATATGAACAATTTTCAACTGTACATTATTTTCTATCGCAATTTCTTTTATCCGATTCGCCCAATAATAGGCAAACGGACATTGATCGGAATAATAAAGAACCATACCGTCTTCTTCAACTTTAGGATGCTTGGCACATTCCTTGAATTTAGGAAGGGACGTACCTGCTTTAAGCGGCAAATACAATAAATTTATTCCGCAATCAGAACTGTCGGCTACCATAAATCCCTTATATGCCATATATTTGGGATCGGATAAAAACTGTTGTTTCCTGCCTTCCGATGAAAGAATACAAAT
Source organism: Erysipelotrichia bacterium (assembly GCA_030525245.1). Taxonomy (GTDB): domain Bacteria; phylum Bacillota_I; class Bacilli_A; order Erysipelotrichales; family Erysipelotrichaceae; genus UBA1783. The sequence continues at coordinate 7,327 of JAUNFB010000050.1, read as the reverse complement.
ACCCTTCTTATTTTGCTTTTTCGCATCATCAAGACATTTATTTAACAAATCATTGGAATATCCTTTCCCTTTTAAAGGTCCGGCTACCCACAGGCAATTAATATACATATAGCCATCAGCTTCAAGAGGAATCCAAGCCTTTTCTGCCGGCATATATTCTATAAAACATTCTCCCCTTTGTTCACTGCGATAATAAACAAGTCCATCAACAAATCTCTGCTTCAACCATTCTTTTTTCAAATGTGCTTTATTTTCCGATGAAGCACAACATATATGTTCTTTATCAATATTGTCATTTGTAATCATTACATAATTCATTTTCATCAACTCCTGTTTTCAAAGATAATTTACTGATAATTTCACAAAAACACAAAATCGAGTATATAATTTTTCAGATTACACACTCGATTAATTACATATTTAATATCTCAAATCATTCAAAAAGAGCGGTTTTTTTTCTAATTGATAAGCCTGTTGGGCAGTAGAAACATCACAATCAAATAAGCGATTAAACAGCTCAAAATCATTGATCCTTACAGCCATGGAAACCAAAAGTTTGTAGTTTATTTTCGGATAAGCTTTAGATAAATCTTCATTTTGAGAAACATATACCAAAAGACGCGGCTTTATTCTCAATGCATAACTTAAAAGTTTAGTTAGCGCTAAGCCGTTAAGATAAATTAATTCCTTTATCACCACTTTATTGCTTTCTATATAATAGATCATATAGCCCTGACAATCATCATTTTCATTGTAATAGGCTGCCAAATTATAGCGTTTGCTTTGTAGTAAATCGATCAAATCTAAATAGTACTGCTTATTTCGCAAAAAATAACCGGCAAACTTTTCCGTGAATGTTTTATATACTTTTACCAAATCATCAATTTGAAATTGTTTACCTACTCCTTGATAAGAAACATTTTTTACATCTTTACGACTGATGTTATATATTCTTTTACTGTAAATGGGTTCAAAACCGTATTTAGCATACTCTTGAATATTATCAGTGGGAATTAAAGTAAATAATGTTTTATGAGTTTGCTGTTCTAAGACTTCTGCTCGTAAATTTTCTAAAGTCTTTATACCTTTATTTCTTTCGTAAAATTGACCAAATATCACACCGCCGACAATTTTTAAATCATTAAAAATGATTTGATGATAATTGATCTGTAAAGAAGAAACAACATGTCCGTTTATTTCATTAACAATTACATTTTGCGCTATAAAAGAATCAGAAAAATAATCATCCTGATTGTAAAGATTTAATATTCCGCTTTTAGCGTACATATCAAAGATAACTTTTTTATCTTCTTCTTTTCCTCTTCTTAACATTCTTACCTATTTAACTTCTTCCACTTCTTTTTCGCTATATTCGGCATCAATTACATTGCCGTTATTTTTATTATAATATGCTTGAGGGTTTTTTTGTATTTCTTTTTTCAACCGACGCGATTCTATCAGCACTTTTATTATAAAAACAGCAAACACACACAACAAAATAATTGCCACCCATTTTAAGATCGGCCACAATACAACAACCATTATTAAAACTATTAATGAGAAAATAATATCATATTTCATAAATTTACTCCTTTCCTTGATATTTCTCTGCCAGCGCTGTTATTTTATCCAAGCGGTGGCGAATACCTGATTTTGTCAACTGATTGCCGCTTTGACGGCAATAAATATCTGCCAACATATTCAAGCTCACTTCCGGATTTTCCAATCTGATAATAGCAATTTCTCTTTCTTTATCCGATAATAAATTAAATAAATCATTTTGTTTTAAAAATTGTACTGCAGAAACTTGTTTATCAGCTGAAGCTTGAATTTTCTGTTCATTAGCAATATCAATATTGTTAAAGCGGGAGATATTAGCGTTCATATCTCGCCTCATTCTGACTTCTTCAAATTCAAATAGACTTTGAGTAGCTCCGATTATTTTCAAAAAGTCACCGATATTTTCACCTGATTTGACATAAACAATAATATTGTTTCGCCTTTCGGCTTTTTTAGCAATAATATTAAACTTATCTAATATTTTAATAATAAATTCGGCATGTTTATCACTATTGGCTTTCATTTCCAAATGATACGAAGCAGTATTCGGACTATTAATTGAACCGGTTGCTAAAAAAATACCGGCTAAATAAAACTTCAACATTTCTTCCGTATTCAAAAAACTCATTCGCGGATGATCTAGCAAGCCCTTATCAGTCCATAGGTCCAAATCATTTAATATTTCCAGTGCCTTTTCATCAATAACCATACTGTAAATATTGCGTTTATATAAATTTTTTTGCTTACTGATAGCAAAGTCACTGCGAACGCCATATAAATCGCGCAAATCTAAAGCGATACAGCGAGCCACATTAGCATTTGCGGTTTTCAAAATCAACGATAAACCACTGTTGGAAATATTCAAACTGGCTAAAGACTGCAACAATCCGCACAGACGAGCTTTTTTTAGATTTCCCGGCAATTCGACTTCTTCTTTTGTATTCTTGTCCAATATTTTAACTCTGGTGATTTCATCTTTTACATTAGAAGCGAACGACATCACATTGACCTCATTACTTTCACAAAACTTTCTTTCACCTTTTGCGGATCATGACGTACCAATCCATTATCAAAATTTAATAAACTATGCGAAAAAACTCTATAATCATGTTTTGTCTCACTTAAAACAACTTCTCTAGCTCCTTCAAGATAATAATTGTGCAAAATATTTTGCGGAATACTGTCATTGCTGATTACAACAGCATCAATGACCTTTTTGCCGACATGCCTCTCAATAGCTTGAACATGATCCTCCACGGTATAGTTGGTTGTTTCACCCTTTTCCGTCATACTGTTACAATAATAGATAACCTTTCCTTTACACTCAGTCAAAGCCTTTTTTATGTCGTCAATTATTAAATTAGGCAAAATAGAGGTGAACAAAGAACCGATACCGACAATAATATAATCGGCAGTCTCTATTGCCCGTAAAACTTGCTTATAAGTGTGCACATTTTGATCATAAAAAACCGAAACAACTTCTTTATCACTTTCTCTTATTTCTGATTCCCCTTCAATAATTGTTCCATCAGCCATATAAGCTTTTAGGACCACATTCTCTGTTGTACTGGGATATACTTTACCTTTAACCTTTAAAATACGGCATAAAGAAACGATCGATTTATAAAAATCATTGCTGTCAATAGTCAAAGCCGAAATAATTATGTTACCTAAATTATGCCCGGATAATTCACCGGCTCTTTGATCAAAACGGTAATTCATTATTTTTGTCATTAAATCCTCGCTGTCAGCTAAAGCTACCATGACACTGCGCACATCACCCATTGCCGGAATATTTAAATCATTTCGCAATCTTCCGGTCGAACCACCGTTATCAGCTACCGCCACAATGGTAGATAGTTCAATATTATTGATTTGTTTAAGTCCGCGTAACAGAGCCGATTGACCTGTTCCACCGCCAATACATACCACACTTTTCATTTTAATCACCGTTTAAATTATAACACAAAGCTCGATAAAACATATATATTTGACTTTTATTGAAACTTTTTCACAGTAATTGAAAAATTACTTGACTTTTTATCATTTTAGTTTACAATTGTTTTCAAAGAGGACGAATTATGAACAAAACTTTTATCTTCACTGCTGTCTATTATTATTCTTATTACTTTGGAAGTAATAATTTTTTAATATCAGCATTGGCATAAGTTTTTGTTTATAAATCATAAAAGAAAATAACTGCCAATAGGGCAGTTTTTTATCGGAGGTCATTATGAAAAAAATATTTATCACTCTTCTTTGTTGTTTATTACTAGGGCTTTGCGGATGTAGCGATACTCAAAACAAATATGTTATCGGTATATGCCAATTAGCTAAACATGAAGCATTAGATGCCGCAACTCAAGGCTTTAAAGATACTCTTAAAGATGCTTTCGGCGAAAATGTTGAATTTATTGAAGGAAATGCTGCCGGGGACAGCTCTGCTTGTGTAACCATCTGTAACGGTTTAGTATCTGACAATGTCGATTTGATCTTAGCTAACGCTACCGGTTCCCTGCAAGCCGCTGCTTCCGCTACCGTTACTATTCCTATCTTAGCTACTGCTGTAACAGAGTATGGTGTTGCTCTTGGTATCGACAATTTCAGCGGTATAACCGGCACAAATGTTTCCGGAACCAGCGATCTTGCTCCTCTATCTGCCCAAGCAGCGATGTTTAAGGAACTTTTACCGGAAGTTAAAAAGGTCGGCATTATTTATTGTTCAGCTGAACCAAACTCATTATATCAAGTACAAGTAATCAGTGCAGAATTAAAGAAATTAGGCATTGATGCCACTGCTTACAGTTTCACGGACTCTAATGATATTTATTTAGTAACAAGTAAAGCAGTCGATGAAAATCAAGCTCTATATGTTCCAACCGACAACACGGCAGCAAGCTGTGCCGATATTATCGACAGCATCTGCCGCAATAAGAAAATACCGGTAATATGCGGAGAAGAAGGAACCTGCCGCAAGTGCGGTATCGCAACTTTAACCATTGATTACTACCAATTGGGTGTGTTAACCGGTCAAATGGCTATCGACATTCTTAAAGGCGAAAAAAACATCGCGGAAATGCCGATAGAATACTACGATAACCCAACAAAAAAATACAATCGTGAACTGTGCGAAGAACTCAATATAAATATACCTGATGACTACATCGCTATTGAGGATTAATTATGATTACTTTAACAAATCTGTTATCACGATTACCAGGAGGTACGGCTCAAGGTCTTATTTACGGCATTATGGCCATCGGCATCTATATTTCTTACAAAGTATTATATATATCCGATTTGACAGCTGACGGTTCTTTTGCCACCGGTGGAGCAATTTCCGTAATGCTCATCGTTTCCGGTATGCATCCCGCTATTTCCCTTTTCCTTGCTTTCTTAGCCGGGATGCTTATCGGAACCGTTACCGGTTTACTGCACACGAAGGGAAAAATAGAAGCTATCCTAGCCGGAATATTAGTTCAATTCGGCTTATATTCCGTTAATTTACGTCTTTTAAAAGGCAGTGCCAATGTAAGTTGTAATCCCGACCGCTTCGCACTGTTAATCAGTATGCGCGATATTCCTCAAGCACTTTTAATCGTTTTTTTAATAGCTGCATTATTAGTTGTATCCTTATATTGGTATTTCGGTACCGAACAGGGATGCGCTGTGCGGGCTACCGGTTGTAATCAGCGCATGGCAATTGCCCAAAGCATCAATACCGATCAAGCAAAAATTATCGGATTAGCCCTAAGCAATGGTATCATCGCTTTAGCCGGAGGATTAATGAGCCAGTTTCAAGGATTCGCTGATGTCAATATGGGCCGAGGCAGTGTTGTTATCGGACTTGCGGCAATTATCATCGGTGAAATGATAGAAAAAATACTATTTCGCAATCATCGTTCTTTCTATATTCGTTTAACAGCCGTATTTTTCGGCGGCATAGTTTACTATATCATTATGACCGTAATCTTATGGTTGCGGGTTAATTCCAATGACTTAAAACTGTTTACAGCGTTAATTGTTGCCTTACTCTTAATATTAGGCAATAAAAACCAAGGAGAAAAAAATGCTTAAAATAGAAAACATATCCAAAACATTTAACAAATCAACAATTAATGAAAAAAAAGTACTAAACAATTTATCCTTATTGCTAAACAAAGGAGATTTTGTAACTGTCATCGGATCTAACGGTGCCGGCAAAAGCACTCTATTAAACACAATCAGCGGAATGTACATACCTGATGAAGGACATATTTATTTAGATAACAAAGACATCAGCAAGTTGAAAGAATTTCAACGCGCCAAATTTATCGGCAGAGTATTCCAAGACCCATTAATGGGGACAGCAGCCGATATGTTGATAGAAGAAAATTTAGCCCTGGCAAATCGCCGGGGGAAAAACAGAACCCTATCCATTGGTATAAACAAAAAAGAAAGAATTATATTTCAAGAAAAATTGAAGTCATTGAATTTAGGATTAGAAGATCGCTTGTCGGAGAAAGTCGGTGTACTTTCCGGTGGACAAAGACAAGCCTTGACTTTATTAATGGCAACAATCCAGGAACCGCAAATTCTCCTATTGGATGAACATACAGCTGCCTTAGATCCTGCCACGGCCAAAAAAGTATTAAGTATAACCGAGAATTTAGTTCAAAAAAACAACTTGACCACCTTAATGATCACTCATAACATGCAAGATGCCATCGATTACGGAAACAGATTAATAATGATGGATAAAGGAAAAATCATCTTAGATATAAGCGGCGAAAACAAAAATAAACTGACAAAATTTGAACTGATTAACAAATTCAATCAATTGACCGAAAACACCTTAGAAAATGATAATATTCTCTTGAGCAGGTAGAAATCTATCTGCTTTTTAGTTGTAAAGGTTATCAATTGTTATTATTGTGATTTTATTCACAATAATCATTTTAATTGTTGATATTTTCACAATGACTATATAAAATAATCCTATCATATGAAAGAGGTAAGTATATGACAGAAAAAGTTAAACCAAACGTAAACGAAGAAATCAATTCACTGGTCCAAAAAGGATTAAAAGCATTGGATCAATTCACCCAACTCAATCAAGATCAAGTTGACTACATCGTTGCCAAATGTTCGGTTGCCGGATTGGATCACCATGGTTCTTTGGCAAAAGCCGCTATTGATGAAACCGGACGCGGTGTATTTGAAGATAAAGCAACTAAAAACTTATTCGCTTGCGAATATGTTGTAAACAATATGCGTCATCTAAAAACTGTCGGTGTAATCAAAGATGACCCGGTTACCGGAATTACCGAAATCGCTGACCCTGTCGGCGTAGTTTGCGGAATTACACCTGTAACCAATCCAACAAGTACGGTTATTTTTAAATCTCTGATTTGTTTAAAGACCCGTAATCCGATTATTTTCTCTTTCCATCCGAGTGCCTATAAATGTTCAAAGATGGCAGCAGAAATTATGCGTGATACGGCTGTAGCTGCCGGAGCACCGGAAAACTGCATTCAGTGGATCGAAAATGTTTCATTAGACGCTACCAACGCCCTAATGAATCATCCGGATGTCGCAACTATTTTGGCTACCGGCGGAAACGCAATGGTTAAAGCAGCATATTCTTGTGGCAAGCCGGCTTTAGGAGTAGGTGCCGGAAATGTTCCGTCTTACATTCACAAATCCGCAAACTTAGATCAAGCAGTCAATGATATCGTCTTATCAAAATCATTTGATAATGGTATGATTTGTGCCTCTGAATCTTCTA
>JAUNFB010000049.1 GCA_030525245.1 Erysipelotrichia bacterium | reverse complement strand
TTGACGTTGTGTTTGTTTCTTTATTTTCTGTTTGTTTCTCAAAGAACTGCTTGCTGTCTTATCATCGACTGCTTTATTATGATACTCCAACTTCACATTGAAAGTCAACAATTATTTTTACTTTTTTATCATTTTTTTGGACAATTTTTCAACACCTTATTGCAGCGTGTTTATCCCAAAAAAATAACACAGTTGTCACTGCGTTATTGATATTGGTTCATACTTTTTATAACCTGTTTGATTTGTGCTTCGGAAGGTTTTCTGCCCATCTGCATAAACATTGCTCGAATCATTTTTTCATTGATTGGCGGATTTTCTTTCAATTGCTTTTGAATAGCCTTTCTGGTGAAATACCAACCACCTATTGCACCTAACAATGCGCCAAGAAGTACCCATAATAATGATTTTAAAAATTCCATTTTCTTCCCTCTTTCTTACCTTCTTATTTTAACGAACTTTTAGTTATTTTTCAATAGAATAAAAGGCCTATCTCGGCCTTTACTGAAAGTTGTAGGTCATTTCCCTGGATTAACAGGTGGGATACCTGTATCTGAAATTAGGATTCTTTAATAAATTAAAGCATTCGACACCTTCAGATAACGTCCGGATTCCCGATATAGACTTGTCGGAAAAGCATATTTCCTTCCAGCAACATTATTATACTCTAATTTTATTTCATTCATCAATATCCCATTAATGATATTCTTTAATTGTTTGACTTACCTCATCAAATTCCAATTTTCTTTCTCGCAGATATCCTTGATAACTAATGGAAAACTCTGCATTCAGCCCCTCATAAGAAATATTGATTATACAACCTTTATAAGTCAACATTTCGTCAGCTTCTCGATATTCTTGAAAAGCCTTTTTTATTCGCAAAACAGTTAATATCTCCGCATTGTTCATTCTTCGAAATGCATCCAAATTTTCTCGAAAATATAAATATTGTTTTGCATTATCAGTGAAAATTAAACAAAAAGTCATTATAAACAGTAACATTGAAGTAAAATATATTGTTATAAATCCTTTTTTAAAATTCATAGCCAATCGGATAAACATGATATTCTCCTTCTCTGTAATATTCGATATAAACAATACCGAAACTTTGATAAAAATAAACCTCATCAATATCCAACAAGTAACACAAATACCCCGGTTGAGAGATAAGATTATCGTTCACAATCGCTATACGGCACTCGTTTTCCGCCGTTAAATAATATATTTCCTCCGGATTAATTTCGGTTATTTTGTTTCTGGCTAATTGCAGTTGCAACTGATAAATACCTATTTCATCTTGGTAAATATAAGTATCACTTTTGTTCTCGTTCAATTTGGCAATATTTTTGTAAATTGGCAAGCACAATAACAGAAGGAAAGAAACAATCGTCAAAGACAGAAGCAAATCTAATAAACAATATCCACCGGTTTTTCGAATGGAAAAAATATTTTGAATCTTTCTAAGTTTCTCCAATATTTACTCATTTCTTTTGCTTCTTTCAAATTTAAAATGTTACTTTCCATTTTGCTAAGATTATAAACAATTATTACACAAGTACTGACAATCAATAACGCTAAAACACATTCAATCAAAAGATTCCCCTTCTTCATCCTCATACACTCTCCCTGTCCCTAAAGAAACGATCAATATCTTATGGTCGTAATCGTAACTGTCAGCATGATTCACATTTCCCAAACGGTTAAATTCGATATCCATATCATATTGTTCATAATATTGATATTCATTTTCCATAATAGCGCGATATTGCATCATAACGATTTCATTGATCACTTCATTTATACTTTTTTCCGGCAAATATTTCATTTTTATTGAAGTTATCGTAAACAGTATTGCTGTAACAAACAACACAAATAGACATTCAATCAATGTATATCCTTTATTGAACTGTTGCTTGACCATCAATGATCACCACTTTTTTCCCATTTGGACAAACAGTTTGGGCTTCAGTAATCAAACCAGCTTCCACCAATTGCTGAACATTTTCAGCAGTTTTCCCATCAAGTTCATAAACCAATATTTGAGCGTTAACCACTTCTATCAAAGCCTGACATCCGATATTATTAATGACTTTCTTTTTTTGAGCAATATTGGGAATTGTAAGCAAAACAATTATCGTTATAACCGTTAAAACCAAAATCATCTCTAAAACAGTAAAACCCTTTTTCAATTTTTTCTCCTTCCTTTCAATTAACACCGAAATCTTGTAACATATCCAATGGTATCATCAATACTTCATAAGCCAAAACGATAATAACCATTACAAATAAATAACACATTATTTGAAGACCCTTTGTTATTCTTTTCAACATTCTCTGCATTTTAAACTCAATTATTTCCACATAATCGTTCAAAGAAGCGGAAAAATCATCACTTTTTAAGCCCCATAAACAGATGGCATGAAATTGCTCATCAAAGTATTCATTATCTAACGATTTTTCGAACTCCGTTCCCGATTCCAGACAATTATTAAAATGAAAAGCTAATAATCCGCTCAATTGATTATCTTTGTTTAATTTTATCAATGTCAAACTGTCATTTAGTGATATACCATTATCTAACAAAATTTTTAAATCCAAAACTAAAAAGTAAGTTGCGATTACCTTAAAGAAAGCATCTAAATGCACACGATGCAAAAAGGCCCATAAAAATACTATTTTTTTATTAACGATCAAATATAAAAGCCCGGCAGAACACAATAAAATTGTCCAAATTATAATATTTTTAAAAACATTTACTGTCTTAAATGCTTTCATCAGATGCAGTGCATTATTTGTCTCTAACTGTAAACTGTTCACCATTGTCGGAAGAACCGTATGCATAAATAAAGTTAATACAACCATTGAAGAAACAAACAGTATAAATTGATACGACATATCTGTTAAAATTTTCTTAACTGTTAGTTTTAATCTTCGTTGACGTTCAAAAGTTATATATATTGCTTTATTTAAAGATGTAAATTTACTATAATAGGCAATCATTTTTTCCGTTTTATTTTTATTTAAAATATCCTTAGCATCACATCCGTTTCCGAAAGCAACAATCATTTCCTGTATTCTTTTACAATTAGGATACATTTTATTCATCAAACTTATGCTGTCTTTCATGCTGTTATATCGATCTAACAATTTCGCCAACAATAACCACTGGTATTCAGTCATAACTGTCAACCTCACAAATTATATTTTTTTGTTCAGCTTCTTTAATTTTTTCTGTCATTCTTGATACAACTTGTTGCCCATTTAAGTACTTTTCTATCTGTTGAGATGTCAATAAATCGTAAATGCAGGTAAAACCGTTATTACTAGATAATCTAAAAAGTCTTTGGTTAAATAAAGCTGTCACGCACTCACTCAGATCCTGCTTTCCGATACCTAATTCCATCAAACGATGTAATGCACCGACAGTACTTTTGCTGTGCAGAGAACTAAAAACCAAACAACCGGTAAGAGCTGCTCGAAAAGCCATTTTAGCGCTGACTTCATCTCTGATCTCTCCAATCATCAAAATATCCGGATTATGACGCAATATTTGCCGAATCCCTTCATTAAAACCAAATCCGATTTTTTCATTTATTTCCAATTGGGTAATATTGTCTTGATAGACTTCAATCGGATCTTCTAGAGAATAAATGCTTCTGTTTTTCACCATCTTCAGCAAAGAATACATTGTCGTTGTTTTACCGCTACCGGTAAGACCGGAAAATATGACCAAACCAGTTTTTCTGATCAATAATTTTTGAAAATATTCCTGTATTGTTACATCATAAGTCAACTGTTGTAAGCTTAATCCGTTATGGCAATTCAATATCCTTAAAACACCGCTTTTGTTTAGGCGGGTTTCCATAGTTGAAAAGCGAAAATCATAATACGTACCCTGAAAATAATAAGAAAAAGATCCGGATTGCGGTTTACTGTTAGAAATATCCAAATGTGCCTGATATTGCAGATAATTGAATAAATTCAGATCATTATTGCTTATTTCAATTTTTTCTAGTCCCTCCGTATTTTTTAAAAACAAATCGATCTTATTTTCTGCAATACAAAAATGAACATCTGTACTTCCGCTTTTTAAAGCTAACATTAATAACTCTTCAAATCTTTCTTCCATCGTTTATCCTTTCTATAAGATAATTGCAAGAAAAAAGATTATTTCCTAAATAATTATTGTAAAAAAGGATTATATTTCAATTCATAACCGACAGTTGTCGGTTCATCGTGACCGGGATAAACTTTCATTTGCGGATCAAGTTTATTCAATACCGTCAACGAATTCTCCAATTGATGCTGACTGCCTCCATATAAATCAACTCTGCCGACAGACATATGAAATAGAGTATCTCCGGAGAATAAGTTATTTTCTACTATGTACATAACCGATCCCTTTGAATGACCGGGAGTATATAAAACCTCTATATTGAATTTGCCTATAACTAATTTTTCACTTGTCAACCAATTAATTGGTGCTTTCACGCAGGCACTCAATGAGGCTAATGTATTATAAGAAGGATCCCGTAACATTTTTTCATCGTCTTTACACGCATATATCGGGCATTTATATTGTTTATACAATTTATCAACCGCTCCGATATGATCCAAATGTCCATGAGTCAATAAAATTGCCATCAATTGATGATTACCGATCAATTCAACAATTTTTTTATAGCCACTTCCCGGATCAATAACGATTGCCTCCTGATCTTTAATTAAGATATAACAATTTGTTTGAAATGGCGACACAACAATTCTTTTTATTTCCATAAAATCATCTCCCATAAGAAAAAAAGCCCAATAATAGGCTTATTTTTTCTCCTTATGTGTAGTCATCTTTCTGCAGCGCGGACAATATTTTTTAATTTCCATCTTTTCAGGATGTTTTCTTTTATTACGACTGCCTAAGTAATTCTCTTCACCACATTCAGCACATTTGAATATAATGTTATCTCTCACTGGTCTTCCCTCCGTTTTTTTAATTATGCCTATGTATAATAACACATTATTCAACCAATATACAATAGTTTTTTTGGGATATTTTAGCGTATAATTATCTTGAGGTGTTAAGCAATGATTTGTAAACGAGAAAATACAAAACAAGTAAAAATAGGAAATATTTACATCGGAGGCCAAAATAAAGTAATTATTCAATCGATGTGTAATACTCCGACTAAGAATGTAGCCGAAACCATTCGCCAAATTAAAAAATTAGAGGAAGCAGGCTGTGAAATGATTCGTTGCAGTGTGTTGGATCAACAAGATGCATCAGCTTTAGCAGAAATTAAAAAACAAATCGGCATTCCTTTAGTAGCCGATATTCATTTCGACTATAAACTGGCTTTATCCGCAATTCAATCAGGAGTGGATAAAATCAGAATAAATCCCGGAAATATCGGCAGCAAAGAAAATGTTGTCAAAGTAGTGACAGCTTGTAAGCAAAGAAATATTCCCATTCGAATCGGAATAAACAGCGGTTCAATTGAAAAAGATTTATTGGAAAAATACGGTCACAATTGTCCGCAAGCAATGATCGAATCAGCAGCAAAACATGTCAATATTCTCGAAGAATTAGACTTTGACAATATTGTTCTATCCTTTAAAAGTTCGGATGTAATGATGACCGTTGATACTTATAAATTAGCCGCAGAAAAATGGAAATACCCATTGCATTTAGGTGTTACGGAAGCAGGAACCAAAAGTTACAGCTTAATAAAGTCTTCGGCTGCCCTGGGTGAATTGTTACACTGCGGTATCGGAGATACTATTCGAATTTCCATATCCGATGATCCGTTGGAAGAAATAAAAGCAACCAAAAAACTGCTGAAATGCTATAACTTAATTGATAATATTCCCGACCTAATCGGTTGCCCTACTTGCGGAAGAACGCAATATGATATGTTGCCACTAATTAACAAAGTAGAAAACTATTTGGAAACTGTCCATAAAAATATTAAAGTAGCTATTATGGGATGTGCTGTAAATGGTCCGGGAGAAGCTAAAGATGCTGATATCGGTGTAGCCGGAGGATTTAAAGAAGCATTACTCTTCAAAAAAGGGCAAGTAATTCGGAAAATTCCTCAAGATAATATCTTTGAAGAACTAAAAAAAGAAATTGACAACTATTAAGAAAGCAAAGCCTTGAGCCTTGCTTTTAATAACCTTTTTTTTCACGTTGAGCCTTTTTGGCTCTTTCTTTTTGCTCCGCTTTTATAGCTGCTTTAATCATCAATCTTCTTTGACGACGGCGGATATCATCAATCTGTTGTTGTCTTTTCTTCTTATAGCCCGGCTTAACTTTTTTAACCGGTTTTTTAGCAATTTTCTGGATTTCAACTTCTTCAGGACTTATTTTCTTTTTTCCCGGGCGATAGTCAAACGGGCGAACATCGACCCATTGTCCATTGCGGTAATCTTTGCTTTCAAATTTGAATCCTTTTGTTTTAAGCACTTTTATACCGCCTATGTCGCTTTGATTGAATAAAAGAATACTTATACCGCTTCTTCCGGCTCTGCCTGTTCGACCGCTACGATGAGTATAATAGTCTACAGATGACGGTAAACCCAAAGAAATAACATGCGAGATACCGTCAATGTCCAATCCTCTGGCCATGATGTCGCTGCATACTACATAACTTGCTTTATTGGAAGCAATAATTTTCAATGCTTGTTTTCTTTCTCTTGCAGACAAGTCTCCGTGTATTTCCGCAACCGGGTAATTATTTTCTTTTAATAATTCAGCCACAGCAATAACATCTTTTTTAGTTTTCGCAAAAATCAAGCAAACATACGGTTGAATACCCGGAAGGATTTTTAATAATTTATCCTGATATGAGCTATAACGGCAATTAACCAAAATATGCGTTATATCGGGAGAAAGTTTACTTTTTTCTTTTGGTTCCACAGTTACCGGATTAGTCATATACTTATGCAAGAATGGCTGCAATTGAGCCGGAACAGTTGCCGAGAATACTAACATCTGAACTTTTTTGTCCAATCGCCCGCATATCTCATCTACTTGATGCAAAAAACCCATTTCTAGTGTCATGTCCGCTTCATCTATGACAATGCACTTAGCCTTATCCAAACGCAAGACAGCTTCATCAACAAATAGATCTTTCAATCTTCCTATTGTACCAATAACAATATGAGGTTGATTTTTCAAGCCACTCATCATTCTTTCTTTATCTTTGCCTGAGGTAATTAATTTGATTCTATACTGATCATTAAACCGATTTATTTCATGAACTTGCTGATATAATTGAGCAGCTAATTCTCTTGTCGGCGCGGTAATAATTGCCTGAATTTCATTTTTAGAAGTATCTATCATTTGTAAAATCGGCAAAATGAATGCGTGAGATTTGCCTGTTCCTGTTGAAGAAATACCTATAACATCTCTACCGGATAAAATCAAAGGAATACATTCTTTTTGAATAGGGGTTAATTCATCAAAATGTTTAAAAGCGATCAATTGCTCGATTTCATCTTTAAATTTAATTGTTTTGTTCATTCTCTGTCCCCTCCTTGAACATTTATTTTAACATAAACACACAAATTTATGGTACTATATTTGTGGTACAATTATGGAAATTATTAAAGTAAAACCTTCCGGCTACTGCAAGGGAGTTATTAAAGCTATTTTAAAAGTCAAAGAAACACTTAAAAAATATCCTAACAAACAGATCTATATTTTAGGGATGCTGGTGCATAATCGTTTTGTAGTACAGGCCTTGGAACAATATCATATAATCACGCTAAATGACAGAAAAAAAACTAAGAAAGAGTTGATTGACGAAATCAATGAAGGGGTAATTATTTTCACAGCCCACGGCATTGATCCGCAGCTAAAAAAATATGCTCAAAATAAAGGATTAATCACAGTCGATGCAACTTGCGATGATGTAAC
>JAUNFB010000122.1 GCA_030525245.1 Erysipelotrichia bacterium | reverse complement strand
TCGCTCTACTCGCTCGCATTCAACACTTGCTCCGAGACCACAAATATGCCTTATTAGGGGCAATGGCTTCTGTGCTGTGGATGGGAAAGATGAATGAAATAGTAGGTGGAGAATTTGAGGATGAGGGTTGAAGGCTTCGAGACCATAAATATGTCTTATGGGATTCTGTGGCAGGTTTTGGTTTGGTCTGAAAAGATTGAGAATAGATACTTTTTATCTGAAACAAGTGAAAAAATGGGAAGCTAAGATAGAATCTTCGGTTTGATACCGATTGTACTTGTTATTTAAATAATCCCGGCTCGTTCTCTATTAAGTCTTCTGCTAGATATTTTGCATCCATATTTTCGATTCCGTAACTTCCATTTTCAATTTGTTCTGCCAGTTTACTGGAATAATAGATATTAATTGCTTTACGTAATTCTATTCCCTTTATTTTTGCAATCTCATTTATAATATCATTCTCTAGATTTTGCTTATATATTTCCTCTAATTGTTTTCTATCTACCATTATCTGCTACCTCATATGCTTTCTGAAAAGTAAGAACTTGATTCAATGTTTTCTGATTTACAATACATATCTGGTTGTTCAGTTTGTAATATTTTAACTCTTCTAAAACTTTTTTCTTATCCCATAATCCTCTAAAATACATATCAACTGTCTTGAATACATTATCATCCGCAACATTTCCGATAATTATATCAAAATTTTTATTCAGATTTTTTCCCTTACGGCAGGCGCATACAAAATCAAGCCATTGTTCATTTTCTTTTTCGAAAGATAATACCTGAAAATTGTTTAAAGTTTCGTTCATTTCATACACATTAACAATGGCAGTTTTTTCTTGTCTCATTCCTTTTCTGATAGCCCATTTTTTTGCTTGATTTTCAAAAGTAGTAAGATAAAAGCCTTGTCCAAAATCTAGGTATTTTTTCGAATGAAGTACATCAGGCTTCTCTATAATATCTGTTGAACCATGATAAACAATCATACAGCAACTCCTTTTTCACGTGCAAAGTCTGTGATATCTTCTACTAAATATTCTTTCCCTTGTGTATGGAGGACATCATAACATTTGATAATATAATTATCTAAAATTCCCGTGGAATTTAATATTTTATAAACTGAAGCTGGTGACATCTTCCATTTATCAGCGAGACTATATAAAATGAAGATTGAAAAACTTAATTCCTTTTTTCCACACATAGTTTATTACACCTCCCTAATAGATATATTTAATTATAGCAAATATGTAGAGAAATTACTATTTAATTCATTAACAACAACGGACGAAGTCCGGGAACCCAATAAATCATATTTGTGACTTTAGTCGCGGCGGTTTGAATGCTCGCTTTCGCGCTCGCATCCAAACCTTGCTCCGAGGCCACAAATATGATTTATTGGGTTCCCGGACTTCTGACAGTGGATGTTTTAGGCTGAATTAAATAGTAAGCAGAGTGGCTTTGGGGTAGAAAACTGAAGTCATCGATTTCACTAAAAGACATAGTAAATTTACTCTGAGAGTATCGCTATTATAAGTGCTTTTTAGAATAATTGTTAATAAATTCTTTGACAAGCCAGAAAAGTATTAGCAATTTAAGAGCTTGTTTTATAAATATTGCTTGAATAATATGACTATAATATTTATTCTAGCAAAAATATAGTATTCTGCAATAGCTACATTCATTAATCATTTAAATCCAAAAACATTTATCAGTATTCAAAGAACAAAAATCAAAGACTTCAGCTTTCAACCCCAAATC
>JAUNFB010000121.1 GCA_030525245.1 Erysipelotrichia bacterium | reverse complement strand
CCCGCTCGGCAATATCAATAAGGTAAACAAAGAAAAGCGAATGTATTTTAAATAATTATGGCTTACAGAAATATATTTATTGCCAATGAGGCAAAGCTGAAACTGAAAAATAATCAGTTGATTGTTTTTAACTGTGAAGAACTTTCGTTCCCTATTGAGGATATACGCTCGATGGTTGTTGACAATCCGTATACTTCTCTTACCGGCAAGTTGATAACAAAACTTGCCGAAGACGGAGTTTGTCTTATTATTTGCGATGACAAACATATTCCTTCCTGTGAATTGTTGCCAGTAGGTGCTTATTGTCGAATGAATAAAAGAATAAATCTGCAAGTTTCTCAATCAAAGCCGAAACTTAAAAAGATATGGCAAAAAATTGTTCAGGCTAAGATTAACAATCAAGCTAAGTGCCTTGAAATTAACGGTATTGATGAAGTAAAAACACTTTATGCAATATCAAAAAGCGTTGCTTCCGGCGATTCCACAAACAGGGAAGGTTATGCCGCAAGGCTGTATTTTAAATTGCTTTTCGGCAGTGATTTTATAAGAGATGATGAAAATTCCGTAAACGCCGCCCTTAATTACGGTTATGCGATTTTGCGCTCGTTTATTGCAAAAACAATAGTCGCTTACGGGTTTGAACCGTCCCTCGGTATTCATCATAAAAGCCAGCTTAATCAATTTAATTTGGCAGATGATATTATTGAACCGTACAGACCTGTTATTGATAATTTTGTATACCAAAATTATACAGAGTGGGGTGAAGAGTTTTTCACTCCTCAAAAAGCCGAACTTCAGCTTTTGCTCAACAGCGCCACGGTTATTGACGGCAATCGTCACAGTGTGGCAAATGCAATAGAACTCACGGTTCAAAGTATAATTTCGTCGTTTGAAAATGAAGAAATTAAGCTTAAATTGCCTGATTTGATTGATACATCGTATTTTAATTATGACTAAATTTATGAGAATGATTGTGTTCTTTGACCTTCCGGTTACAGAAAAAGCCGCTCAAAAAGCGGCAACAAAGTTTAGAAATTTTCTTATTAATGACGGATATTTGATGATTCAGTATTCTGTTTATTCAAGGGTGTGCAACGGATATGATGCCGTTAAAACTCATGAAAAACGCTTAAAGCAGCATTTGCCGCCAAACGGTTCTGTCCGTCTGCTTACAATTACCGAAAAGCAGTACGAATCTATGCAAATTTTACTGGGTGAATACATACAATCGGATATTCCGGTTGCTTATGAGCAGCTTACTTTGCTTTAAAAATGATAAAAAGCACAGCAGAAAATTAATTTCTGTTGTGCTTTTTTATCTCAAATTTTCCTTGAAATGCCCTAACTTAGCGCTCTCTTTGTTCCCATATTATAACATACCAAGAAAAATTAGGGAACTACAATTACAGAGTATGAAACATTTAAGGCAGAAATATTATAACATACCAAGAAAAATTAGGGAACTACAATTCTCTGCCCTTTTATCATAAATATTGATAATTATAACATACCAAGAAAAATTAGGGAACTACAATTAAAGGCGGAGATAATAAAAACGGCGAAAGATTATAACATACCAAGAAAAATTAGGGAACTACAATAGCTTTTACAGTCTTTGTGTAATTTTTAAATTATAACATACCAAGAAAAATTAGGGAACTACAATAAGTATCTTACTAAAGAAGAATTTAATTTATTATAACATACCAAGAAAAATTAGGGAACTACAATTATTTAATTCTATAGAAAGGAGTAGCTATTATTATAACATACCAAGAAAAATTAGGGA
>JAUNFB010000120.1 GCA_030525245.1 Erysipelotrichia bacterium | reverse complement strand
AAACCACTTGACAATATCGACAATACGCAAAAGATTTCACTTTTACATCTCAACGCAGCCACAATACTAACCTTGAACGATATAATAGGCTTAAAATTTGAAGATAATCTCACAAATCTACAGGCTTTGACCTATGCAGTCCGATTGGCTGACAGCTACAAAACTTTATATTTCCAAAATTTTGAACTGACTGATGCAAGCGAAAGTGATATTTATAATGCCGCATATCAACACGGATTTATCGAAAATGAGGATACATCAAACGCAAATTCACCTATTTCAAGGGAAGATTTTTATGAGCTTTTAAACAAAGTATTGTTTTATAATTACTCCCCATACGGCGACAGCGGAATAAAAACCAACTTATACCGCAGATTTACATACGGTTCAACATATTCCGAACCGATTGAAACTGACAAATAAAATACAGCTTACAGAAAAGGAGATTTAATTATGAAGGAAAAAATTATAAGTCTACTTTCCGCACTTGCTCTTACTGCTCAAATCATGCCATGTGCTTTGGCAGACAGTGACGTGAAAGTGTATGTAAACGATACGGAAATGGTTACGGACGCACCTATAATTATTGAAAACGACCGTACCCTTGTTCCCATTCGTGCTATTTCGGAATATCTTGACTACAATGTCGATTGGGACAGTGATACTCAAACAGTTGTAATATCAAAAAATCTAACTACACTGAAATTTACAATCGGCAATTTAGACGCAAGTCTTGAATTCTTATATTATGACGGAACAGAAAACGATAAAGTTTCTCTTGAAGTCGCACCTCGAATAATTAACGACACCACATATATTCCGCTTTCCGGTTTTAAATCGGCATTTCATTTCAATATTGATTGGAACGACAATAACAAGGAAGTACATATTGCAAGTTACAAACAAGGTGATTTCTCTCAATTAATTAAATTCGGCATTATTTCAGACAATGATTTAAGCAAAGACGGATATATAACTGTTGCCGAGGCGTTAAACACCTTTAGCAAATTCAGCACCATAACACCGGATGAATCTATGTTAAGCGCGTGGTATTCCATCAGTAAACTTGAACCTACAGACGATACTTACGATTCAGCAAAAATATCGTCTATAATTCTTAAGAAAGATTTAGTATTGACACACAACGATATACTAAACCTTAATTTTGCAGATAATTTGACTAATTTGCAAGTATTGACTTGGGTAATGCGTTTAACGCAAAGTTTCTATGGTTGTACGCGTTATATAAAAGATACAGATACATACAGCACAGACGATATATATACGGCAGTATATTATCGCGGTCTTATAAACAGTACCGACACCTCAAATGCACAGTCACCTATATCAAGAGCAGATTTTTATGACCTCTTGAATAAAGTATTATTTTGTTCTTATGTAAGAGGCGGTTACGGCGGATCTTACACAACAAGTTTATATGAAACATTGCAAAAACAACAAAATTCTCAGGAATCGATTGAAGTTGACGAATAAAATACAGCTTACAAATAAGGAGATTTAATTATGAAGGAAAAAATTATAAGCCTGCTTTCCGCACTTGCTCTTACCGCCCAAATAGTGCCATGCGCTTTGGCTGACAGTGACGTGAAAGTGTATGTGAACAATACGGAAATAGTTACGGACGCACCCATAATTATCGAAAACGACCGCACACTTGTACCTGTTCGTGCTATTTCAGAATATCTTGACTATTCAGTCGATTGGGACGGTGATACACAGACAGTTGTAATATCAAAAAATCTAACTACACTGAAATTTACAATCGGCAATTTAG
>JAUNFB010000119.1:1065-1810 GCA_030525245.1 Erysipelotrichia bacterium | reverse complement strand
TATTGACGGACTTTCGCAAAAAATAAATGATATAGGCTTGAAATTCGGAATATGGATAGAGCCTGAAATGGTCAATCCAAACTCGGATTTATTCAGAGCGCATCCCGACTGGGTAATTCATATACCAAACAGACAACCGACTTTGAGCCGCAATCAGCTTATATTGGACTTGACACGCAAGGAAGTCCGTGATTATATCGTAGATTCAATATCAAACATACTTTCACAAGGTGTTTCCTATGTCAAGTGGGATATGAACCGTCCTATGACTGATATGCCACGTCCGGGATACAATTATGAATATACCTTAGGCTACTACGATATTCTCGACCGCCTTACAAAAGCATTTCCACACATTTTATTTGAGGGATGTGCCAGCGGCGGCGGAAGATTTGACGCAGGTGCTTTGCATTATGTACCGCAAATATGGACAAGCGACAATTCAGATGCAGTTGCAAGATTGAAAATTCAATATTCAACATCTATCGGTTATCCGCTGTCCTCAATATCGGCTCACGTCACAGCCTCTCCAAACCACCAAAACGGCAGAATAACGCCGCTTAAAACCCGTGCGGACGTTGCATATGCAGGAATGTTCGGATATGAACTTGACATTACTCAGATGTCCACAGAAGATATTGAAGAAATAAAAAATCAAATAAACTTTTATAAAAGTATTCGCACATTAATTCGTACGTCTGATTTTTACAGACTTCAAAGTCCGTATGAAACCAATTACTGTACA
>JAUNFB010000119.1:0-1055 GCA_030525245.1 Erysipelotrichia bacterium | reverse complement strand
GCAAGCCGTATCATCTGACAAGAACGAAGCATTCGTTATGAGTTGCAAAATAGAAACAGTGCGTGATAAAGAAAATAATTATATAAAACTCAACGGACTTGATTCTTCCGCAACTTACACCGACACGCTTACAGGTAAAACATATTACGGCGACGAACTTTTAAATCGAGGTATTATGTTTGAATATGAGCTCAAAGATTTTTCAACGGTAATTATGCATTTAGTTAAAAATTAATTACTGCATACAACAAACGCCTTTCGGAATTTACCGAAAGGCGTTTTTAGATGTTTATTGATTTGATATTTCAACCGCATTGCATAACGTCTTTATATTTGTCATACTTTCAAAAGCAAATACTTTTATTTTGTCGTATTCGTTATTAATCTTAAATGTCATATTTTCTCCGTTGTATGACTTTATATCAATACTTGACATTATGCCGTTTTTGTATGCGGCTACAATGAATTTTGTTCCGTTATTCGCATTTTGAGGGGCCACGGTTACCGTTGAATCATTTACAGTAACATCATCTTTTGTCATGACAGAAGGAACTGTTCCTGCCGATATATCACATACTCTGAAAACCCACATTAGATTATTTCCGGTATCTACAAGCGGGTCTATTCTGATTGATGTACACTCCTTTAATTTTTCATTCTTCCATGCGGAAACCCATTTGCCGTCAATATAAATATCAATCTGATTTCTGCTTTCGTTTGCAACAAATTTTACATTGTACGGTTGAGGACGACTGAATCCTTTCTCGAATACCTGTACAAGCTGTTCTCCCAAATCAGATCTACCATATGAATCTGTCGGTGTAATTTTCACTATTCCCGTATAATACGGAACTTCAATATCAAACTGTACATATGCCTTACCGTCTGAATTGCTGTTAAACAAATACTTATCAAGGTCTTTAAGAAGAATTTTATTATCCGTTACAGTACCGTCAACAAAGGTTTTACCTTGCCATGGTATAATAAGTGACATACCTTTATTATCAGGGTTTGTAATAAACGGCATACCGTCACTGTTTGCCCATTGCGGCGTC
>JAUNFB010000013.1 GCA_030525245.1 Erysipelotrichia bacterium | reverse complement strand
ATCAGATTCAGCATTTAATTGTTCCTCTTCATATTTACCAATGATATATTTCATCTTATTTTTCGAAAAAGGCAATTGATATTCATACAAATATTGTACCGATTCAACCTTAGCAATAACATCCTCATAACTGTTACGAACATGAACAACAACTAAATCATCAGCTTTATAAATGTCTTCATCGGCAAGATAAGCATATGTTTTCTGACTGTTAAAGAATTGTACATTGCAGACAATATATTCTTTTTTATTTAAACCGGGGAACATATTCCCTACCGCTTTGTTCAAGATGAATTTACCGATAAAATCAATCAGCTTGTTTGTTTTGGCGAAAAAAACATTTTCAAATTCTTTTATCGATCCATCGACTAAGGTTATTCTGAACTTATTACGCTTTTGATTATCTATATCATATCTTTCATATGAATTATAAAAATCATTGAGGTCAATTTGTTCAAACAATTCTTTTACGCTGTCCAAATGATAAGTGCATTCGGTAAACTCGGTTGCCGATAGTGTTTGTTGATAAGACAAAACTTTCTTTTCTTTATCTAAAAGTAAAGTTTCTTTTTTTCCATTATCACAGCATTCTATTTCCAACTTAATTATTTCTTCACTCTCCTTACTTAAATCAATTAAGCGAGAAAAAGCAGTAATGAACCACTCACGGTTACTGTCGGAAAGTAAACTTTCATATCCTTGCCACCAAGTGATATAATTCCATCGATTGTATATCGCACTTAATAACAAATCGATATCATAAATACAATAGATTATTATTTTTAAAATATCAGGATCGTAATAGGCTCTCTGACCATATTCAGTAAAGAAAATCTTCTCTTCACTTAATTGGAAATTATTTCTTTTACAGTCATCGATAAAATCGACTAAATCGTCTTTTTCAATTTTTTCACATTGCGTAAATATTTCAAAATATTTCTTTGCGAATTCATATACAGTTTTTCTTTTCACAGTTACACCTTCTTTATCTTAATTATAACTATGATCAAAAATAATGTTATGTAAATATTTGGACATCAGTAACCATTATAATGATTTTTTTTAATAAATGTCGGATAATCGACAAAACATATGTCCATATCAACATCACCATTTAAACCATTTATTGTTCCTTTACTGCTGAATTGCCAAATCGTATAATCATTATCCAAAGCAGTTACTCTTTCACAATCCCATTGAGCAATCCAATTGTCATATGCAGTCTGATTTTTATTCAATATCGAGCCATAAGAATAGACAATCGGATAATAACCGGCTTGCATTAAAGTATCACAATAGGTTTGTACAATCAAAGAGAATTCGTTTGCGGATAAAGTCTTATGAATATTACTTTCGATATCCAGAGCAATAGGATATTCAAATTTTTTACCATCTAATATTTGTATCAACCATTCAGCATCCACTTTTGCGGATGAAACATCGGATGAAGTAATATAATGATAAGCACCAACATCTAAACCGGCTGCTCTACAATTTGCATAGTTGCTTTCAAACAATGAATCTTTATAGTCATCTTCATAGGCTGCTCGGATATAAACAAAGTCTATACCTTCATTTTTAACCTTTATAAAATCATCGGAAGTATAATTGCGACCGTTCCATTCCGAAATATCAATTCCATAGCTATAGGCATCATATACTTTCACTTTTAAAACATTAAAAGCGTTCATCTTCTCATCGCAAACGGTAATATATGTTGCTCCCGGAGAAATTCCGTATAGAACCCCATCTTTATTCACTTTAACAATCTTTTCATTATCGCTTCTATAGATCAGCTTCTCATTATTACCATACTGACAATTTAAACGATAAGTTTTGCCGACCATCAAAGGTAGTGCTTCGGTAGCACACTCAATTTTAGAAGCAGCAACGTTAACTGTCACTTTCTTAGTAGAAGAAGAAGTATCATTGCTTTCAATTGTAATAACACAACTGCCGTTATTTAAGGCTGTTATCCGGCCATAAAGATCAACAACAGCAATATTTTCATCGCTGCTATGATAAGATAAAGCTTTATTATCGGCATCGTGTGGGTAGATGTCAACCTGCAAATCATAAATATTACCCTTTTTCAAAGTAATAACATCTTCATTTGTCACGATTTCTTGAACCGGATTAAAAACAGTTACCTTATAAAGAACATTGTTGCTTTTTTGAGCATATAAAAGACAATTACCGCTATTTATCGCCAAATATGTATTCTCATCTGTTTTTATCAAGATATCTTCCGCCGGCAAATTAATCTCATCTTTTATAACGAGCGTATCACCGATATTGACCCACTTATACTCAACTTTCGGTTCATCAATAACTTTCAACCGAAATTCTCTGCTTGCCGTTCGACTGCTGACAGTAATTGTTGTTTTTCCGATACCTATGGCTGTTATCTCTCCATGTTCGTTTACAGTTGCAACTTTTTTGTTGCTGCTGTTAAAAATCAATTGTTCTTGTGTGCCATCCTTACTTATTTGCAATGTATAGCTTTCCGCCAAATGCATTCTTTCAGGTACATTAATTATTAAAAATTCTTCTGATGAATACTCAATATTTTCTCTGTCAAAATATTCTTGAACATTGCTTTCAGAAATCACAACATAATTAAATCTTTTATCGAAACAATTTCTCCCCAAAAACTCAACATTTTGTGGCAAGTTAATTGTACCATTGCATTCCGTACTTTCTGCACAATAAAAAGCATAATCTTTGACAACTTTCAAATTATTATCAAAAGAAACATTGCCGAGATTACCGACATTATAGAAACTGTATTTTCCAATATTGGATAACGATTGCGGCCAAGTAATATCTTTCAAATTATTTAAATCATAAAAAGCATAATCACCTATATAACGAATACTATCTGCGATTATCAATCTTTTCAAACTTTCTTGACTGTCTAACCAATCCGGTAAATCATCAATACTATAATCACACATAAAACCATTGTTGCCATAACTTATTTGTAATATTTGCAAATTATTTAAACCGTTAAAAATACCGGAACAATGAATGTTAGCGCCGATTGATAAATAGGACAGTTCTGTACAATTTACAAAAGCATTCTTTTTAATAACAGCAATATCATCACATACGACCAAATGATTTACCCCGCTCAAATCGAAGCATTCACTTTCAATACATGCCACTTTATAACCGTCAATAAAAGAGGGAACAATGATTTCCGTATCCCTTTGTCCGTTAAGATATTCAATTAAAGTAATTGATTTGTCCGGATTCAGTTGATAAATGTAATCGTTTAAGCAAATGTACTCTTTGTCGATATCGTTGACATTCAGTTTAACTACGACGAAGAATACCAACCCAATCACAATTAACATTCGGATTAATTTATGCATCATTTTCCCTCTTTGTTTAATTATTTAATTTTCTTTTCTACTTCCGCCAATTGTTGAACAACTATCTCATATTGCTTTTTATAATTTTCCAACTTTTCTTTTTCGGCAGTAATCTTTTCCTGTGGTGCTTTCTTGACAAAGTTTTCATTAGAAAGCATTTTTTCACCACGATTGATTTCATTGACTAATTTTTCTTTTTCCTTGCTTAATTTTAGCAATTCGGCATGATAATCAACAATTTGAGCAGCATCGACTACCAATTTACCTTCTTTTAACGGTCTAATAATCAAATCACTTCCGCTTAAAATTGTCCAATTAACCTTGCATAACTTTTGTAACATATTATTCATAGTCATGTCAACTGTCAAATATTCATCCTTATCATTTGTTATCGCAATATCAAATTGTTGTGATGGTTTCAGATTGTAATCAACACGAATGCTTCTTACCGCTGTAATAATAGCGATTAATAAATCAACTTCTGCACTCTTGTCCTCTTTCAATAATATTTCCTTCGGCCATTCACTGATACATAAAGCTGCACAATTTCTCGGTGTTTCCGCATAAATCTTTTCTGTAACAAAAGGCATAAACGGATGCAACATTTTTAAAATTGCGGTTAAAATAACCAATAATGTTGACTTTGTAGCTTGAACAGCCTTTTCATCTTCACTGTTCAGGGTTGTCTTTGCCAATTCAATATACCAATTGCAGAAATCATCCCAAATAAAGCCGTATAGTTCATTACCAACCAAAGCAAACTCATACTTTTCCATATTTTTATTGATCGAATTTAAAGTCTTGTTAAACTTGTTGATAATCCAACTGTCAATATTATTCAAATAAGTCAAATCAATGTCTTCATAACGGAAATCTGCCAAATTCATTAAAACAAAGCGAGAAGCATTATAAATCTTATTAATGAAGTTCCAACTTGCTTCCATCTTTGTATCCGAATAACGTAAATCGGCACCCGGGGTTGAATTGGTTGTCAAGAAGAAACGCAACGCATCGGCTCCATATTTTTCTTTAACATCACGCGGATCAACACCATTACCCAAAGACTTACTCATTTTACGGCCCTGTTCATCACGAATCAAGCCGTGAATTAATACATCCTTAAACGGACGATTGTCTGTCAAATGACGAGCTTGGAAAGCCATTCTAGCTACCCAGAAGAAAATGATATCATATCCTGTTACCAAGCAATCTGTTGGATAATAACGCTCAAAATCAGCTGTTTTTTCCGGCCAGCCTAATGTTGAGAAAGGCCATAAAGCGCTGGAGAACCAAGTATCCAATACATCTTCATCTTGAACATAATTTTCTTTATCTTGCGGATCTTCCATTTCGCAATAGATTTCTCCGGTTTCTTTATGGTACCAAACAGGTATTCTGTGTCCCCACCACAATTGACGAGAAATACACCAATCTTCAATGTTTTCCAACCATTGGATAAAAGTCTTTTCAAATCTTTCAGGATAAAAATTTATTTTTGTTTCCGGATCGTTTTGATGTTTCAAAACATCCTCAGCTAACGGTTTCATTTTAACAAACCATTGTTTACTCAAATACGGTTCAACAACAACATCAGTTCTTTCCGAATAGCCGACATTGTGTTCAATCTCCTCAATGAAAGCCAAATGACCTTCATTTTTGATCCTTTCAACCAACTTGTCGCGACAAGCATAACGATCCAATCCGGCATATTCACCGGCTAAAGAATTCATTGTTGCATCCGGATTAATACAAACAGGTTTTTCAAATCCATACTTTTCACCGATAATAAAATCATTAGGGTCGTGAGCCGGAGTACATTTCATAACACCGGTACCGAATTCAATATCGATATATTCATCGGTAATAATCGGTAATTTATCACCATTGGCAGGATTTATAACATGTAAACCGACAACATCTTTATATCTGTCATCTTTTGGATTAACAACAACGCAAACATCCCCAAACATCGTTTCCGGTCTGGTGGTCGCAACTTCCAACTTCTGTCCGGTTTCCACTACATCATAATAGAAATGATACATGTATCCTTTAGTTGGCTTATAAATAACCTCAATGTTGCTTAATGCCGTCTTAGCTTGCGGATCCCAATTTATGATTCTTTCTCCTTGGTAAATCAATCCTTCCTTATATAAAGTAACGAAAGTTTTGCGAACAGCTTTTGACAAACCTTCATCCAAAGTAAACCTTTCACGACTGTAATCTAATCCTAAGCCCATCGATGCCCATTGTTCGCGAATAAATCCGGCATATTCTTCTTTCCAAGCCCACGCTTGCTTTAAGAACGCCTCTCTACCAATGTCATAACGAGAAATACCTTGTTGTTTTAATCGCTGATCTACCTTAGCCTGAGTAGCAATACCGGCGTGATCCATGCCCGGTAAGTATAAAGTATCATAACCGCACATTCTTTTATATCGGGTGATGATATCCTGTAAAGTATTATCCCACGAATGACCCAGATGCAATTTACCGGTTACATTCGGCGGCGGAATTACCATAGCATATGGCTTCTTACTTTTATCTCCGGCTTTGAAATAACCTTTTTCTACCCATTTATCATATTGATCGGCTTCAACTTTTCGGTGATCATATTTGTTATCTAACATCTTTTTATCCTCCTTCATAAATTAAAAGCGTCCTCTAAAGGACGCTTAACGTGGTACCACCTTAATTTTTACTCATTAAGCTTTAACGCAGCTAACGAAAATTCTTACTGCTGTTTCAGAATTTCGGCTCCGAGTCTACCTTCATATTACTTACTGTTGTCTTACACCGACCGACAACTCTCTAAAAAGCAATAATAATATTACTCCTACTCTTCTTAGCCTTTAAGATATTTTATCCTAAAAAACCGGCAAAATCAAGACAGTAATTTGCGGATTTCCGCAACTATATTTTCATCCAAATGCCAACCGTATTCATAATAATCATCAGCAGATATCAAACTAAAACGATTTCCCACATAATCCTTGGCTAAAATAAACTTATTCGGATCATTAAAACGTTTATATAATTCCTCATCATATTCAAATTGTGTACATATCTCATAACCGTCACCGCCGATAAAAGCCTCAAGTCCGAAATAATCATCATATTTGATCGCAGCAAGTTGAAAATATTTGCCATATCGATAAGTATAATAATAACTGTGCAAATCATTTAATTCAATCAAGGATATACTTAAATCGGCATTAGTAACAACTTGTATCGTTCTTAGCGGCTTGCTTGCGGTAAAAGTAGGATTATCACCGAATTCTTTATGTAATTGTTTTTCAATAAATCTTTGATATTCTTTATTGTTATGATCACCATACTCATAGATATAATGAAAATTATCATAACTATATGTCAATTCTTTTAATGTATAAGTTTTATAGTCTTCAATATCTTGATATATTTTATGCATTGTTTCTTGATCGGGATAACGAAATTTATCAATTTGATTATATAAATCGTAATAGTATTCATAATTATTTGTATAAATCATTTTATCATATAAATCATAAACAATCGCTGAACCATTAATCATATCCATAACATAAGCATAGTAATTATAGTTTTCATCCTTCAAGCCGGTTAAATGATAACAGTCAGCATAAAATGTTGATTGTTCGGTATCGGTGCAATAATATCCGCCAATAAATTGTGGGACATAACTGTCACATCTTTCATAATAAATAAGCATATAAAAAACAGGAATATTATCGCTGTTAAATACCAGAATATAATAAGGACTGCTTAATTCTCTAAGTCGTCCATCTACCCAACCGTAGCGAGCGATTATATCACCGACAATAAGATCACCTTTAATTTTATACATCTCTTGAAAATATGTTGCTTCCCTAGCGGCAAGTTTCAACATATTTAAGCGTAATAATTCATCATCAATTTCAATATGCGGATAACCAGCATCTTCAATATATTCTTCCTTATGACAACCGCATAACATTAAAAGACATAGTAAGCATAATATCAACTTTTTCATATTGCTATCTCCAATAAGAATATCCTAAAGCTCTAACAAAAGCCCATGTACCTTCATTGCAGGTAGAAGCATTATCCGGAATTTCATCTGAATTGATTTGAGTAAGTGTATATTCTTCATAGTTAATTTCTTCTGCAAATGCATAAAAATCCAGGCATATAAAAGCGGTTACAAATATAAGCACTAATCTTTTCAGTTTACTTTTCATTCAAAATTCCTCCAATTAATTCACAAATATTCTCTACAAATATTATAACTCAGTAAATTCATAATATCTCATTATTTTAAAGAATATCCGGTATTACGAAGAAATCTGATTTTTTACAAGTTACTAAGTATTTCCGTCTTTAAATCTTTTACTCCAAAACTATTGCCATTTAATCGTTCCCTCATACGCGAAATGAAATAAATTTTTACTTCCTTTTCATCTTTCGCATTATCACTATGATATAAGCATCTCTTATCTATCATTACACAGTTTCAGCAAGATCATATTACATTCAATCAAAAATGTTTTATCGATAATAGCGCCTAATTCATTACTTTTATTGTTAATATTTACATTTTTTCTGCTTCCTTACCACCAATATTAAAGGAGAGATTTTACTCTCTCCTCAGGTTTATCTTAAGCACTTAAAGCATTTTTGATAACATCATCCATCGTTTTAACCGGAATAAATTTAATATTATCTTTTACTGCTTGCTCAACATCATCAAGATCCTTCATATTAGTATCCGGTAAGATGATACGATGAATATTGCTGCGGTAAGCAGCCATTGTCTTTTCACGTAAGCCACCGATAGGAAGTACATTACCTCTTAAAGTAACTTCACCGGTCATTGCTAAATCAGCTGAGACCTTTTTATTAGTCAAAGAGGAAATAATTGCTGTTGTTAAGGTAATACCAGCAGATGGTCCATCCTTAGGTACGGCTCCTTCCGGAACATGAATTTGCAAATCATGCTTATCAAAGAAATCCTGTTCAATACCGAATTTTGTAGAATTGGCTTTGACATATCCGAGAGCAATTGTAGCACTCTCTTTCATTACATCGCCTAAATTACCGGTAACGATCAAATTACCTTTACCATGATATGATGTGACTTCAATCGGCAAAATATCTCCACCGAATTGCGTATAAGCCAAACCGGTAACAATACCAACTTGATCATCTTCTTCCTTGCGACCGAATTCATATATTTCTTTGCCTAACCATTCGTTAATCGTTTTCTTGGTTATGCGAACAGATTTTCTTTCGCCTTTGGAAATCGACAATACAGCTTTACGGCACAGATTACCGATAGTTCTTTCTAATTGTCTGACTCCCGCTTCACGAGTGTAATATCTGATTAAATACAAAATCTCTTCATCATTCAACTTGAACTGAGTATTTTTCAAACCATTGGCTTGCAGTTCTTTGGCAATCAAATGTTCTCTTGCAATATGAACTTTTTCTTCTTCTGTATATGAGTACATTTCAATAATTTCCAAACGATCTCTTAAAGCCGATGGAATAGCAGAAATATCATTAGCTGTCGCAATGAACATAACTTTGCTTAAATCATAAGGTTCTTCCAAATAGTTATCCGAGAACATATTGTTCTGTTCCGGATCCAATACTTCCAACATTGCACTGGCCGGATCACCCTTATAGTCCATACCCATCTTATCCAATTCATCGATCAAGAATACCGGATTGATCGTACCGGCTCTTTTCATGCCCTGGATAATTCTGCCCGGCATTGATCCTAAGTAAGTTCTTCTGTGTCCTCTGATTTCTGCTTCATCTTTGACTCCGCCCAAAGATACTTTAACAAATTCTCTGTTTAATGCTCTGGCGATTGATTTAGCTAAAGAAGTTTTTCCGACTCCCGGAGGTCCGTATAAGCAAATGATTGGAGCTTTTAATGATGAGGTCATATTCTTAACCGCAATATATTCCAAAACTCTTTCTTTTACTTTTTTAATACCGTAATGATCTTCATCTAAAATTTTAGCGATCTCATTAATATCGGCATTATCTTGACTTTCTTGCCAAAAAGGAACCTTCTGCAACCATTCTAAATAACTGCGAATAACACTGGCTTCGCTACTCATTGCCGGCATCATCTCATATCGAGCAATTTCTTCTTTCGCTTTATCCTTTATATTTTGCGGATATGGATTATTCATAAAATAATCCAATAATGAATCACTGTCACTGCCTGCTTCAACACCGTCATTAAGTTCTTCCTTAATAGCTTTCAATCTCTCACGCAAATAATATTCCTTTTGACTGTCATTAACAGAATCTTTTATCTTTTCCGAGATGCGATCATCTATTTCTTTCATTTCTCTGGCTAAAGCAAATTGTTTCAAGATCAAAAGTAATCTTTCATTAACATTTGTCTCTTCCAAAAGTTCCTGTCTGACTTTCAAGTCCATTGGAAAGAATTGACCGAACTGATCGGTTAAATCACTGGAATTAACTCCACCGGTCAATTGGCTAATAACTTCCTTCGGAAGATTTTTAATTGCATTGGCAAATTCTTCAAATTCACTGACCACCTTACGAATCAAAACCAATTCTTGTGTGGTATCTGCAGTATAACTGTCTTCTACGGAAATATTTGCGCGGAAAATCATACCATCAAAGTAAATACTGTTAGTTCGTACTCTTGCTAAAGACTTTACCTTAACTTTATATATGTCATTTTTATCCTTTCGCACATTTTCAATATGGCACAATGTTCCATAATGATACATATTATCAATTGATGGTTCATCGACCAAAATATCCTTTTGAGTTACCAAACATACTAAGGAATCAAATTCATTTTGCGCAATGTTGACAGCTTCAACACTGGCTTTACGACCAACATCGATAATAATTTCCTGATTTGGGAAAACAATCACACCTCTGGTACAAATCAAAGAATATTCAACATTTTGATAAACATCAGCGTAAACACTCATAGTTACTCCTTTCTTGATGGAGTAAACAAATTATTCAGCCTTTCTATTTTTAATAGTGTCAAAAGTTTTATCAACTAAAACTGTATCAACAATATCTTCTTTACCGATCAACTGTTTAACTCTTTCTACATCCATCTGGTACATTTTAGCTACCGATTCGTATTCTGCTTCTACTTCTTCATCAGTAACTTCAATCTTCATATCTTTACCGATTGCTTCAAGAATAAGTTTAATCTTTACTCTTTGTTCGCTTTGCGGCTTTAATCTTTCTTTATATTCTTCAGCAGTTTGACCCATCATTTTTAAGAAAGAATCCATACTGATTCCGTTTTGCAGCAACGAATAAGATTGTTCTTCAAACAATTCATCATTTTTTCTCTTAATCATTACTTCCGGAACTTCTACTGTGCAAACTTCGCACAATTTATCTAAAAATTCATCTTCGGCTTTTCTGTCAGCTTGACTGTCTGCCTCTTTTTGCAAGTTTTCTTTCAAATTCTTTTTCAAATCTTCAACAGTCTTAACTTCTTCACCCATCTCTAAGTCAGCAACAAATTCATCATTTACTTCCGGTAAATGCTTTTCTTTAATTCCGTCTACTTTTACATGGAAAGTTGCTTTCTTACCGGCTAACTCAGCAGTATAATTTTCCGGGAAAGTAACTTCAATATCCTTTTCTTCGCCGGTTTTCATACCAATCAGCTGTTCTTCAAAGCCTTCAATAAATGAATGAGAACCGATTTCCAACGGATATTCGGTACCTTTACCACCTTCAAAAGCAACACCATCTAAGAAACCCTCAAAGTCGATAACAGCTATATTACCTTGTTCAACTTCGCCATCTTCTTTCAATACTTCTTCAGCATGTTGTTGACGCAATTGTTCAATGTGTTTTTCAATTTCTTCGTCTTCTACTTCTTTATGTTCAACATTGTAATAAACATTCTGATAATCGCCAAGTTTTACTTCCGGTTTAATTGTTAAAACAAATTTTAATACTGTCGAATTTTCATCAACAGAGAGAACTTCCAAAGTAGGTCTGTCTTCCAAAACAACATCCTTATTTTCTTCCAATCCGTAAGTCAATGCTTCTTGAGCAATCAAATCAACTGCTTCATATTGAATTTGTTGACCCAAAACCTGTCTGATTCTAACTTCCGGAGCTTTTCCTTTTCTGAAACCTTTAATTTCTACATTAGCGGCTAATTTTTTATAAGCCTTTGCCAATGCATTACTCCATTTTTCACCATCAACAGTAACTGTAAGCTCAGCAGTACTGTTTTCTTTTACTTCATAAACTGCCTTCATATAATTCTCCTTTTAATCGCACCTTAAATTATACATAATTTACTTGCCATATTTCAACTATAAGGTTAATTCAACCAGACTATTTTCATCAATTCCATAATAGTCTTTTATTTTATTCCAATGTTCCATGTCACCATAGGCTAAATAAACATAACGTATAATGCTAAATGCATATTTGTCAGTTTCATTAATGTCAATTAATTGAGGGTAACAATCATAAATAACATTTACCATTACCGTCAAACACTGTTGTAATACAACCGGCTGTTTATAGATAATTTCGTGCAATCTATTCTCAATTGTTTCAACACTTCTCTGCCGCAATACATCGGGAAGATTTTTAGGAACTGTCTTGAACATTTCACCAAAACTTTCATACTCAATTTCTTCATCAACTTGCTGCTGAACCAATATTTGGATAAGCAATGATTTCAAAGTTCTGTTAACCTCT
The DNA here is from genome assembly GCA_030525245.1 of Erysipelotrichia bacterium. Classification (GTDB taxonomy): domain Bacteria; phylum Bacillota_I; class Bacilli_A; order Erysipelotrichales; family Erysipelotrichaceae; genus UBA1783. The sequence goes on along the minus strand of JAUNFB010000013.1, from coordinate 23,758 downwards.
GTATCTACCAATAATTTTTTAACTTCTTCAAGATACAATCGTACATTGCTTTGAGCTAAAATTTCCAATGCCTTATATGCTTTCTCCTTACCTGTTTTCAAATACTGATATATTTCTTCTTTTGTCAGCATAACTGTTTTTTTATCTTTATATATATAAGGATAAATTTCTTTTTCAAATTCAGATAGTTTTTTTTCGACATCGTGAGGTATAAAAGGCATCTTGTATTCCTCTTTAATAATTGAATCTGCTCTCTCATATTGTTGAGTACCAATACATTCAGCAATTTCTTTCAACATTTCAGTGTAGTAATTTCCGTCCATTTCTGTTCCTCAACATATATTATATAAATATTTTTAGCACTGTCAACATTAAAGTGCTAAAAAGTGCTTACAATATAATCAATTAATCACATTTAAATTTTATCGATATATATATTAAACGATACAACTTCCGTTTCTTTATAATGTACGCATCCTTTTTTCGCAAATAATAAACTTTAGCCACCATACTTCCGGATAATCTAACAATCCTTATGTCTTTATCAGTTAATTAATATTTCTGCTTTTGATAAGGAAAGATATATAGTCACATTTTATAATCCGAAAAAAAAGTTGTTAAATGCGTGTCAAAATGTTGTATACTGAAAGCGGTGATGAAAATGATTAAAAAAACTGTTAAAATTGCGACACTTATTTGTGCTTTATTACTCACAGCCTATATTACGTATTTCCTTTCTAACAATCAAAATCAAACAATTAACGTAACTGTCTTGGAAGCTAAAATACAAGAGATCAGCGAATTAGCCACTGTTGAATACAATTATACCGACTTAGGAAAATATGAAAATTATACCGATTTTTATGGATGGAAGGTTCCCTTTACAACATCAAAATTTATTATTACTTATGACGGCAAAATTAAAGCGGGATTCGATTTAACCAGCACAGAGATCACTCTTAATGATGAGACAATCACTGTTATATTAGACAATCCAAAAATAATTTCCCATGAAATTGATTATGATTCTATGCAAGTTATTGATGAGAGTTATTCGATATTCAATAAAGTCACTATAACTCAATTCAATGAGTTCTATAAAGAACAAGCTCAACAAATTGAACAAAAAGCAATTGACAAAGGATTACTGATTTCAGCTAAAGAAAACGGCGAAAAGTTTATAAGTAATTTAATTAATCAATTAACCGATAAAGAATACAATATTATTTTCCGCTATAAATAAAAAGTCTGTCATAAAGACAGATTTTTTATTGCAAAGTCAACTCTATTACAGTTGTATTATCGATACTTGTTCCGACTTCGACATTTTGTTCGGTGACAAAGCCGTTTCCCTGCATGTTTATCATTATTCCTGTCAGTTGTACAAAGGAATTAACCTCTTTTCGGCTCCAACCTATCATATCAGGCATTGTATAATTATTCCATGAAGTAAGCAACATTATGCGCTGTTGAGAAATTAGCGATGTTCCTGCTTGCGGATATTGTCTTAGAACTGTATCACCATCCCCAATAATAATTGTCTGCAAATCAAACTGTTCAATACATTTTTCAACAAATGCCAATGAGTGATTATTATAATTACCCATAGCTTGTTGGTATACAGTTCTGTTTTCAATATTGTTTTCCTGTTTTGTATCGTTTAAGCCCAATACCTGAGCAACTTTTTGTTCCAGCTCATTTATATAAGGTATGGATTGAGAAGTGCGCGGATTGCTATCTTGGTAACAAAAATAAATCAGAACTTGCGGATCTTCAATCGGCATTGCGATCATCATCGAATGAATCGTTAAATTTCCATATCCACCTTCAGGTAAAGCCACTTCAGCCGTACCGGACTTACCGCCGACATTTACTTGTGGAATTTTATATTTTGCGGAAGTAATACTCCAACCGGAATTAACAACACCAGACATTAACTCCAACATTTTTGTAGCTGTTGCTTCGGATATTGGATTTCCGACCTCCGTTTTCTGACCTTTATAAATAAGATTTCCGCCATTATCGGTGATTTCATCGATAATATATGGTTTAATCATTGTGCCTTTATTGGTGAAAGCTGTATATGCTTGAATGACTTGTAAAGCTGTAGCACTCATACCCTGTCCGAAAGAAGTATTGATGATACTATATGGATTGGAATAATCGGCAGAGCCATAGAAATTGCCTTCATCAATTCCATAAACATTCACCGGTTTAAAAAAGCCGAACTTGTCCATATATTCCATATAAACCTGTGGGTCAATATATTTTTCCAATAATACCGCACAACCAACATTATAAGAGCAGCAATATGCCTCATAGAATGTTGCGTTAGGTATTTGTTCATCAACATAGTTATGAATTCCTAAACCGTTATCGTAATTTAAGCGATGAATTTCATTTGTATAATTTCCGTCAACATAATAGGTTGTCCCATCAAAATGATCATCTTGATTAAATGTACCGACATCAATGGCTGCCGAATAAATAAAAGATTTAATTGTCGATCCGGGCTCATAAGGTAAGGTCGCGCAATAATCGTTGTAATCGGAAATATCCATTTCATTTGGATTAAAACCGGGATATGAAGAATAACCCAATATTTTACCGGTTTTAGCATCCATTACAATTCCCCAAGCTTTATCCACACTATCGGATATATTCATTGTTTTTTGTAAAGATTCTTCTAAAGATTGCTGAATAATATTATTTAATGTCAATTTAATATTATAACCATTACTTGCTTGTTGAATAGTAATTTCTCCTCCGGCTAACGGATTACCATTAACATCGGAATAATATTCCTTGTAACCGGCTGTTCCGGACAATTCCTGATTAAATACTCCCTCTATTCCACTTATACCTACTAAATGGTAGCTGTCATCCTCCTCTTTTTGATTTTTTACATAACCGATCAAATGAGAAGCAAAGTTATTATAAGGATAATAGCGCGAAGTACTACTTTCAAAAGTGATTCCCGGTAAATTCAAAGCCTCTATTTTTAATTTTGTATCATAAGATAAATTGCTGCCATAAATACCGACCTCTACTTGATAATAATCTTTAGCAGATAATCTTTCGCGTAAATAATCTTCGTCAGCTCCTAATATCGGAGCCAATTGAGCGGCGGTCAAATCCGGATCTTTTACATAGTCATCTACTAAAACAAGCTCTCCGTTTTCATTTCGCCCATATTTTTGATGATTTTCGTTCAGTATAAAAGCTATCTTATATACCGTAACATCATGAGCTAAAATATTTTCTTCGCTATCGGTAATTGTTCCGCGCTGCGGGTAAACTGTTTCATTGCTGATTAAAACACCTTTCATCTTATGAAAGTCGGTGTCAGCAAAAAAGGTCTTTCCGGTCAAATCCAACAACAAAACATTAGCCAGTAAAATACAACCGCCTAAAATCAATAATATCGTTAATAATGTAATCTTATAATCTTTTCTTAATTTGCGCATAATCAATTAGGAATGGAAACTACCGATGTATTACCGGTCAAACCTTCATCAACCACTGTTTCCATTACTCTATTATAATCCGATAACTCTTTTACTTGAATAGTAATTGCATCCACTTCTGCTTTTGTTTGGATTATTTCTTGCTGATTTTGTTGATTCTTGGCAGCTAAAGATACATTAAAAGATTTTAAACCGATGGATGTAGCCAAATATAAAATAGCCGTAAACATAAAAACCGCCAATATTACAGCATCATACTTTAATCTTTTCTTTCTTGTCACAATCTTTTTCATATCTTTTTACCTTCTTTCAATAACTCTCAATTTAGCACTGTGTGCTCGATGATTTGTTTCCAATTCACTATCTGATGCCATAATGACCTTTTTATTGATTAAAACATAATCACTTTGAGGTATATCGCATGCTTTGATTGGTATTCGTTTATCAATTTCAACAGGATTACAGGCTTTCTTAAATATCTTTTTAACAATTTCATCTTCTAAAGAATGAAATGTAATGACAGCCAATCGTCCATGCGATCGCAATAATTTCAATGCCTGTGTGCAAGCATCAGATAAATTATTTAATTCATCGTTTACTTCTATCCTTAAAGCCTGAAAAGTTTGCTTAGCCGGATGACCAGGTTTAGACAATTCCTTAGCCGGCATGGATTGTTTAATGATATTCACTAATTGTCCGGTTGTTTCAATCGGTTTTTCCTGTCTGGATTTCTCTATATTTCGAGCGATACTTACCGCATATTTTTCTTGACCGTACTCGTGTAATATTCTCACCAGATCTTTAAAACTATATTCATTAACAATTTTATAAGCATCAAGTGATTGATTTTCATCCATGCGCATATCCAACCGACTGTCATAGCGGTATGAAAATCCTCTTTGCGGATCATCGAATTGCGGTGATGATACTCCGATGTCCAGCAGAATACCATCCACTTTTTCAACACCATATTTTTTTAAAGCTACCGTCATATTAGCAAAATTATCATGAATAATCGTAAAATTGGGTGCTATTGCGGCCAATTTTTTTTGTGATTGGTCAATTGCTTCCTGATCAATATCAAAGCAATACAGATGACCTTCAGATAATTTTTCTAAAATTCGGCATGAATGTCCTGCTCTGCCTAAGGTACCATCAACATATATTCCGTTTGGTTTGATATCCAGCATTTCTATACATTCATTAAGCATCACGCTTTGATGTTCCACGGTAAATCCTCCACAATTTCTGCCAATTCTTCATCAGTTGTTGAATTACAGTATTCTTCATATTTTTCCTCACTCCATAATTCAACTCGATCTCCGGCACCGGTAAATACACAATTCTTTTCTAAACAAGCCAACTCCTTTAGATTGCTCGGAATATTGATTCTTCCCTGAACATCGAAATTTAATTCCTCGGTGTTTTTGAAACGATCACGAACATATTTGCGAATTTTGGCATTGTTTTGGTTTAAAGAATTGAGATATTCGGTTTCTTTCGCCCATCGTTGTTGCGAATAAATTGCCAAACATCCGTCGGTATAGCGACTAACGACACAGCTGTCACCCAAATCATAACGAAATTTCGCCGGTACGGCGATTCTTCCTTTTGAATCTATTGAGTGATGAAATTCTCCTGTGAACATAACTTATTCCCCACTTTATGACGTATATTGGACATATATTCCACACGAATATTATATTATCAATCAAAATAAATTGCAACGATAAATACTGAAATGTTTGAACATTAGTACTGATTTGCATAAAAAAACTGCTTAATACTATAAGCAGTCTATATTTATTCATAAAAAAGTCCGTGGTTTAAACCATGGACTTATAGTGCGGAATCAATAAATTTTTGTAATTCCTCTTGCGAGGAATAACCGATATGCTGATTGACAACTTGGCCATTCTTAAATATGATCAAATTAGGAATTGACATAACATCATACTTGGCAGCCAAAGCACTGTTTTCATCAACATCCACTTTAGCAAATTTCACCTTTCCCTGATATTGCCGTTCACATTCGGTTAAAAGCGGTGCTAACATTCGGCAAGGACCGCACCAATTCGCAAAGAAATCAACAACTGTTATTCCTTCCTTTATCTCTGCATCAAAATTACTGTTATTTAAGTATTCCATTGAACCTCCTATAATAATTTGGCAGCAGCTTTATCGACAATAATAACTGTATCCGGATGATCCTGCAAAGCGCTGGCAGGACAAGCGATATTCTTTTCTCCTCTTACAGTATCATAAATTGCCTGAGCTTTATGCTCTGAAGTGGCGATTAAAATAATCTTTTTAGCACTCAAAACATTGCTGATGCCCATGGTGATAGCTTTAGTAGGAACCTTGCTTATATCGTTATCAAAGAAACGAGCATTATCTCTAATTGTTGACTCTTTCAGATCTGTAATATGAGTTACAGAATCAAAAGGAGTATTCGGTTCATTAAATCCGATATGTCCATCAGAACCGATTCCTAACACCTGAATATCCAATTGATACTCGCTTAATGCTGCGTTATATGCATCACAATTGGCTTGTAAATCCGACCCTTGACTTGATGGAATATGAATATTTTTTTCTTCAACATCAATATGATCAAATAAATTACGATGCATAAAAGAATAATAAGATTCCGGATGACTTAATGGCAATCCCACATATTCATCAAGATTGAATGTCGTAATATCTTTATAAGATGTACCGTTTTCTTGATGATCTTTAATCATTCTTTGATATAAACCGATAGGTGATGAACCGGTTGCTAATCCCAATACTGCATTCGGTTTATTCTTTACTAAATTCAACATTATTTCAGCCGCTTTATCACTTACTTCTTCATAATCATTACAAACTACTACCTTAATCATTTTCTCCTCCGTTATTGTATCTTGTACAACATAATTATAAACTTTATTTAATTTATTTACTACTTTACTGCTTCGCCTTTTATATAAGTTTGTACAACATCATAATTGTCATTTAAAACGGTTATATCTCCATCATAACCAACCGCAATTTTTCCTTTACGATCGGCAACACCTAATAATCTTGCCGGATTTATTGTACAACTATTCACAGCAAACGCTACTTCTACCAATGCTTTTTCTATTAGAACCTGTAATCCTTTATTAATTCTTAAAGTTGAACCGGCAATAGTATTGGTTCCGGTCAATTTAGCTAAGCCCTCATCATCTACAGTAATACTTGCTCCGCCGGAAGTATATTCACCGCTCGGTAATCCTTTAGGTCTTAAAGAATCAGAAATCATTACCGCATAATCAGCTCCCTTAACTTTGAAATAGTTATTTAAAGCATCAACAGTTGAATGATGTCCATCGCAAATCATTTCACCGAAAGTGTCTCTAATTCTGAATGCGGCACCGACTAAACCTAGTTCACGATGCCCATAAGCGGTCATGCCATTATAAACATGGGTCATACTCTTCGCACCGTTAGCGACAGCTAAGACAGCAGTTTCATATGTTGAACTACTGTGTCCCAAAGAGACAACGACACCATTCTGGCTACAATATCTCGTCAAAGAGAATTGTCTGTCGTGTTCCGGAGCCAAAGTGATATATTTAATCAAACCACCGGCAGCCTTTTGATATCTTTTAAACTGTTCTACATCGGCATCCAAGATAAACTGTGGAGGCTGAGCTCCTTTATATTTCATATCCAAATATGGACCTTCAAAATGAATGCCCAAAATTTCTGCCCCACTGTAACCTTCATCAACGACATTTTTAACATTTTTTACCGCTTTAGTAAGAACTTCTTCTGATTGAGTTATAGTTGTCGGTAAAAAAGCAGTTACTCCCTCATCGATTGGTAAATGTTGACTCCAGTATTTTAAACCATCTGGTTCACCATCATTGGTATCAAAACCATAAGCACCATGAGTATGCACATCAATAAATCCCGGAAATATGCGATCATTGCCATAATCGATATCTGCATGTTGAAAACCATAAGGATAGACTGCTTTAATGATTCCATCTTCAATTTCAACTTGTAAAGCATTAAAGTTGTTTGCTACCCAAACTCTCTTTGATTGAATAATCATAATTTACTCTCCTTCTCAATTATTTTTACCAAATTTATCAATACTTTCGACATCAGTTGCATTTCATCAACGCAGACCAATTCGTGATTGCCATGACAATTGTAATCACCGGTTCCCAAATTCGGTGTAGGTATACCCATAAAAGACAACTGTGCTCCGTCAGTTCCGCCGCGAATTGCCGGATAAGTAACTTTTATATTTTCTTCTGCTAAAGCTTTGGCAGCATTCTCTACAATATACATTTTGTTTTGTAAGCATTCAATCATATTCTTATAAGTTTTTTTCAAAACAACTTCAACAACTTTTTGTCCATACAGCTTATTTAAGTAGTCCTCTGCTAAGCAAAAGTCGTTCATTTGCTTATTCAGCTTTTCAGCATCATGATTTCGTAAAATATAGACAGCAACCGCATTTTGGCATTCCCCATTTAAAGACAGCAAATGATTGAATCCTTCTCTACCTTCAGTAAATTCCGGCCTCTCATTTACAGGAAGCATAGAATGGAAATCGATAGCCAACTGTAAAGCATTGACCATTTTATTTTTGGCCGAACCGGGATGAATGCTATTACCATAAAATTTCACCTCTGCCGTAGCAGCATTAAAATTTTCATAGCATACTTCTTCCGGAGAACCGCCATCGAATGTATAGGCATAATCACATTTAAATCTGTTTAAATCTATATATTTGATTCCTTCGCCTATTTCCTCATCGGGTGTAAAGCAAATTTCGATCCTTCCGTGCTTAACTTCCGGATGTTGCAGCAAATATTGCATTGCATCCATAATAATAGCAATTCCGGCTTTATCATCACCGCCTAACAGTGTTTTACCATCGGTAACAATTAATTTTTTCCCTTTTTTGCTTTCCAAGAAAGGATAATCTTTTACTCTGGTGACAATATTATCCGATAAAACAATATCTTTACCATCATAATCTTCAATAATCCTGGCGTGAATATCTTTTCCTGATGTAGCATTGCTGGTATCCATATGAGCTAAAAAGCCTACTGTCGGACACTTCTTGTCTGTGTTTTTTGCTAATGTTGCATATACAAAGCCGTTATTATCAATTTGCACATTTTCTAAAGACAGCAATTGCAATTCTTCCTTTAATTTGTCAGCTAACAACAATTGATTATCACTGCTAGGAACTTTACCGGTGTCTTCGTAAGAAGTCGTGTCAATTTTAGTATAATTTATAAATCTCTCCGCAATATCCATTTTATATCACTCTCTTTTCTCTAATATTATACAACATTAAACATTATAAAAGTCACCTTCCGATGACTTTTATTGAATAATCTTTATTACTTAATAATTGTTCCTTCCGTAGGAGCTCCTGCAGCATTAGATTCATCTGTATCAATATGCATTGCTAGAGAAAATTTTTCAGAAACACGGCAGACTACATCACCGAATATCAAACTTCTGCCATTAGTATCTACCTTAACAGAAACGATTTGTCCATTTTCTACGCCATACTTTTCGGCATCGGCTGTAGAAAAATGAATATGTCTTTTTGCAGCAATAACGCCTTTATCCAAAGTAATTTGTCCGCAAGGACCACTTACTGTACAGCCTTCAGTTCCTTCAATATCTCCTGATTCACGAACTAAAGCTTTGACACCGATTGTTCTGGCATCCGTTAAACTTAATTCAACTTGGTTAGCCTTTCTAACAGGTCCTAAAACTGATAATTTTAACTCGCCCTTTGGTCCGGAAACTGTTACCTTTTCGTTGCTAGCAAATTGTCCAGGTTGAGAAAGCATTTTTTTAACTGTCAATTGATATCCTTCACCAAACAATTTTTCTACTGCCTCTTGAGTTAAGTGAATATGTCTGGCACTTGTTTCAACTAAAATTTTATCTTCGCACATTTCAAATTACCTCTTTTCTAATCCATTATAAACTTTACTGATTTTTTTTCAACATTATTTTTTATTCATCTCAGCTTTATATTCATTAAATTTTTCTACATTTTCTTTAGAATAACCGACCATAATCTTCGGGTTCACTTCTTGCAGTTTTGTAACAACAGAATTTAATTCTTCAGCAATAGAAAACATGCCATAACTGTCGGTTTTATTTATTCCATTAACGATTAATTCATAAAATACTCTTCCGGAATAATTAATCGGATGAGAATACACCCAAACTATATCTTTATAATTGATACAAGCAAATTTTTTGCGGTTGGATATCAAGTAATTATTCGTCATAATTATATTATTTTTTTTATCATAAACACCTTGTTGTAATTCTGCCAAAGCAATTTTAACATCAGATGAAGAATACATTTTTTTATTTTTAATGGTTTTAACAACAAACCCTATCAAGAATCCGATACCGCCAAACAAACAGATTGTTATCAATATTATAGCTAAATCGTCAATGTAATTAACCGGTGTTCTAGAAGCATCAAGATAGGTCGATAAAAAATAATCATCATATTCATCGGCGCTCACCGAATAATCCAGCTCGAATACCTCCTGAAGTGTTTCGCAAGCTAATTCTTTAATATCGTTGTCGGTATTATATAAATATCCGGTCAATTTATAAGTAAAATTATCCGGATTAGCATTATATAAAACAGCAATCTCATCAAATTTATCTTCTGTCATGCAGACAATATATAATCCGTCATTATCATCAAAAGCATAAAAATATTCATATTCTGTTCCGTCATCTGTAGTTTCAACAGCAAATTGGTATGCTTCATTTAAATCAATATAGACATATTGTCCAGATGTATCTTTACCTTCAATCGCCAAGTCATAATAACTTTGAGGTGTAATATCATCATCTCGATAAATAAAACTAGCATATGTAAAAAACAACAATAACGAAAGGACAAGCAATATAATTCCTATAATAAGCGGAGTTTTACTTGTTTTACTCATCTTTTTTATTTCGTATTCATTCATATCTAATCCCTCTCCTATAAGCAACTCTATTTTACTAACAAATAGTTTAAACTTCAACTTAGCGATTAAATTTACTCAAAAAAAAAATCTAAGGTCTTAACCTTAGATTTAAACGTAACAACTTATTTTTGTCCGCACTCACATTCGTGATGAGGCAACTTGTATTCTCCACAGTTTGGACATTTAACTAATGTAGGAGCAACTAACTTGTAGTGTGTTCTACGTTTATTCTTACGTGTTTTTGATACCCTTCTTTGTTGAACTGCCATTGTTCTCACACCTCCTATTCATCCTGCGGTTTATAATCTTTAAGTATTGATAGTCTGGGATCAACATTTTTAGTTTTTTCCTGTTGATAAGTCGTTTCACTTATAACTTCCCAGCCATCACCTTTCGGATACTCAATAATACCATTCTTGACCACTTTAATCGGGATTTCCATTACAATCAATTGAAATATAGTCGGTAACAACTCGATATACTCTCCCTGAGCCTGGATAATTCCGATATCTTGCACATTTCTGTCAAATGTGAAGACTTCATCAGCCTCGGTTTCTATCGGCACAATTACATCTTCAGAAGTAATATCACAACCGACAACAACCGAACCGTCAAGAATGAAATGAATACTTAACTGTTGCGTACTCGGATCATAAGTGCCATCACCCTTGACATTGATATCATTGATTTTCCTAATACGGGGAAAACTTTTTGAAATATCGGAGTCAAAGGTAATATCTTCATCAAATACCAGATGATAATCCTTCAACTGTAACAAATCTTTTCGCGAATATCTCATAAAAAACGCTCCTTGTAACAGCTCTATTATTGTATAACAAGATTAATGCGTAGTCAATAATCTAATTATTTGTTTTCTTTAATTATACTAAGCTGTTTACTTAACCACATCAACACATCCGAATAAACCACTTTACGCTTTTTTTCATTAAAAATCTCGTGACGCATATTTTCATAAATGTTGGCTTCAATATTTTGATAACCTACTTTAGACAAATGATTTAGTGCTCTTTTGAAACCTGTCGGAACATCGGCAGCCAAATCATCCTGCCCAACAACAAACAAAATCGGCAATTGATTTTTAAGTACCCGCCAATCATTACGGGTATAGACATCCTGCATACCATCCAACAAGTCATAATAACCTTTATTGGTAAATGGGAAACCGCATAAAGGATCGGCAATAAATTCATCAACATTGTCTGGATTATAACTGAGCCAATCGAAAGGAGTACGCGGATTTTTCAAATACTTATTAAAATCAAAAGCATTTTCCAATATTTTCGAAACCTTCTTTGCTCGATTTCCGCCGGCTAAAATTGATGCTAAGAACTTTCCGCTGTTTGTAGCTTTATTGTAAGCAGGCATACCGGAATAAATGACACCATCCAACACATCTTCATAACGTTTTAAGTAAGAATGTCCGATTAATGATCCCATTGAATGGCAAAGAATAAAGAAAGGCAGATGACGATAACGTTCTCTTACCAATAAAGAAAAGCCATGAATATCTTGTAAATTAACCAACCAACCATCTTTATCAGCAAAATAGCCGAAAGGTATTTTTTCATTTACACTTTCTCCATGTCCTCTGTTATCAGCAACAATAACAATACAACCGAACGCGGCAAGCACACTGGCTAATTGTTCATATCTTCCTTTATGCTCACTCATTCCGTGAATTATTTGTACAACAGCTTTTGGTTGCTCACAAGTGTACAAATCGGCATATAATTGTAAATCATCGCTTTGACTGGAAAGCATTATTTTTTCTTTTGATACCATAATTTATTTCCTCTTTCTGTAAAAAATATCTACAAAATAGACTACATATATTATAATATAAATGTTTATTTTTTTATAGGAAAAAGATTTATGAAAGTTTGCGGCGTAGTAGTTGAATATAATCCGATGCATTTAGGGCATCTTTATCATCTTAAAAAAGCTAAAGAGATTAGCGGCAGCGATATTTTAGTTGCGGTAATGAGCGGAAATTTTGTTCAAAGAGGAGAATTCGCGATCATTGATAAATGGTCAAGAGCCAAAGCAGCCGTCGAAAACGGCATTGACTTAGTCTTGGAACTACCTTTTGTATTTGCCTTGCAAAGTGCAACCAATTTCGGTAAAAACGCTGTCGACATCTTAGAAAAAGCCGGATGTGACAGCATCGTATTCGGCTCAGAAACAAATAATTTGGACGAATTAAAAGAAATTGCTTCAATGAATTTTAAAATTGATAATTTCAAAGAGAATATGAAAAAAGGATATTCTTATCCTTATACATATGGCTATATGTGTGACAGTTACGGACCAAATGATATTCTGGCCATTTCATATTTGCGAGAACTCAACAAATTTCCGCATATGATTCCTTATTCTGTTTTAAGAACTACCGACTATAATGATGATATTATGCATACAGACTATTCCAGTGCTTTAGCCATTAGAACAGCTTTATTAAAAAACGAAGATGTTTCTAAACAATGCCTAATAAAAAACATCGATAAACTCAATTACCCAACTTGGAATGACTATTACAACATTGTACGATACCTGCTGTTGAATACACCGATCAATGATTTACAGCAAATATTTTTAATGGATGAAGGAATCGAAAAGCATTTAGCAAAACAGGCTTATACTTGTTATAATTATCAAGATTTTATTCGTCAGGCAACAACAAGAAGATATACCAAAAGTCGTATACAGAGAACTTTATGCCATTTAATTGTGCACAATACCAAGGAAGATATGGCAAATTTACCTCCTTATGACACTTTAAGAGTGTTAGCTTTTTCCGATAAAGGAAAACAATACCTCAAACAATTGCAGAGAGAAAATGTTAAAATAGCCAATCATTTCACTGCCAATATTAAACAATACCGAGATATTGAATTCAAGGCAGCTGTTGCTTACAGCGCCTTAATGAGCGAGAAACAAAAACATTATATCTGTCGCGCCGAGATAAGCGGTTTAAATCTATAATAATTCGGCAATATCCATGATTAATTCTCTGCTTTTTTCCCAACCTAAACATGGATCGGTGATTGATTGCCCATACACCGTACCATCATAACTTTGACTACCATCCTGCAAATAACTTTCAACCATAAAACCTTTGATTATTTTTTTTATTGTCTCATTATGTCGACAACTATGCAAAACCTCTTTTAAAATTCGCGGTTGCTGTTCAAATTGTTTATCTGAATTGCTGTGATTACAATCAACAATAATTGCCGGATTTTTTAATTGTGACTGTCGATAAATTTGAGCTACATGTATTAAATCTTCATAATGATAATTCGGTAAAGATTGACCTGACTTGTTGATGTATCCTCTTAATATCCCATGAGCGAACTCATTACCATAAGTATGTACTGCCCAACCGCGATAAATGAAATCCTGACAACATTGTGCAGCATTGATCGCATTTAACATCACTTTCAAGTCTCCACCGGTAGGATTTTTCATTCCGACCGGCACATTTAAACCGGAAGCAGTCATTCGATGCTGTTGATTTTCTACCGATCGAGCTCCTACCGTAACATATCCCAGTAAATCATTGACATAACGATGATTTTCCGGATAAAGCATTTCATCAGCACAAGAAAAACCACTATATTTTATAACTTGCATATGTAATTGACGAATTGCCACTATTCCTTTAAATAAATCGGGTTTTTCTTTTGGATTAGGTTGATGCAACATTCCTTTATAACCTTCTCCGTTTGTTCGCGGTTTATTGGTATATACACGCGGTATAATAAAAATCTTTTCTTTTACCTGTTCATTAAGTTCTTTCAATTTCATTACATATTCTAAAATACTGTCCTGTCTATCAGCTGAACAAGGTCCGATAATCAATATTATTCTTTCATCCTTTCCGCTTAGAATATCTTTTAATTGTTTATTTCGATTTTGAACAATCTCCGCAATATCTTCCGTCAAAGGGTACATCTCTTTGACCTGTTGTGGAATCGGCAAATGACATTCGAATTCCATATTCATATATTTATTCCTCCCGATATAATTTACATCCTAATTGCTGAAGCAGTTTGAAATAATTGGGAAAACTTTTATTAACAGCTTCAGCATTGTTCATTTTCCCGGATGTCAAAGTAAGTAAAGGCATTAAAGCCATAACTATACGATGGTCATTATGACTTTCAATTATTTCTTTTGGCTTTATCAATTCCGTTTTGGGTACAATGATTTTATTTTCTTCCACAATAATATTTACTCCGAATTTAGCTAACTCCTCTTGCATGGCTAAAGAGCGATTACTTTCTTTAATAGCTAAGCGAGCGGTATTCAATAAAATTACTCCGTTTTTTACAGCAGCTAAAGAAATTAAGATAGGAGCCAAATCAGGACAATCAGCAACATCAATGATCGGTTTACCCTGACATATTTTTTTAAACAAGTAATGAAATACTTTATCTTTCTGCATACTGTCCGGATTATCATTTAATATATCCACATTTCCACCCAGATAATTATAACAGTACAAGTAAGCACTGTTAGACATATCCGCTTCAATTTTCCAATTTTGAGCCGTATATCCTTGTGAATCAATACTTATCAATTCATCCGTTAAAATAATATTCACTCCGAATTTATCCAGCACTGTCTTTGTCAATTCAATATAAGCTTTGGATTGCAGGTTTTTATTTATTTTTATAATGCTCTTACCGGATAATGCAGACAGTGCCAACAGCATTCCACTGGCAAATTGTGAAGAACTGTTACCGATAAGTTGATACATTTGCGGTTGTAATTTTCCTTTTACTGTTATTTTATTGACTTTTTTTTCAAAGAAAAAATTATTTTCTTGACACAATTGTTCATAGTCATTTATCGGTCTTTCCAACAATCTTTCAGAACCGGTAAAGGTAATATATTTATTCGTCAATAAAGCTACCGGAATTAAAAATCGTAATGTACTTCCGCTTTCTCGACAATTTAAATCTCCGTTTATTTGTTTAAAAATATTTTCCCCGTTTATTTCAACACTGTCATAGTTTTCAGTAACCTCGCAATTCAATTGTTTCAAGCAATCCAATGTAGCACATACATCTTCGCTGTAAACAATATTTTCGACATGACACAATTTACGACTTAAAGCCGAGGCTATCAGAACACGATGAGTAACACTTTTGGAAGCCGGGGCGATCACATCACCATTCAATATTGATTTTTCAATTCTTAACCGCATAAATAATTTTCCTTTAAATAGTCTACAGCACGCAGGTATCCTTCAAATCCTTTACCGATTATGCGTTTTTCAGCATACAAACTGACATAACTGATCTGTCGAAATTCTTCTCTTAAAGAAACATCGCTTAGATGCACTTCCACTGTCGGAATATCAACTGCTTTTAAAGCATCAAGTATTGCTATTGAGGTATGAGTATATGCAGCAGGATTAATAATAATACCATCAAATTTTTGATAAGCTTTTTGAATGCTTTCCACTATTGCCCCCTCATAATTAGATTGAAAAAAGTGAACATCTATCGCTACTTCCTTACAGTAGTCGGTAATCAATTCAATCAAATCCTGATAAGTTTTTTTACCGTAAATATTTGTTTCCCTGATGCCCAACATGTTTATATTCGGCCCATTTATGACTAAAATTTTCATTTTATAGTTCCTTCTCTATTTGTTCGACAGCTGCTGCAACAGTTGTATTATTTTTTATTACTATATCAGCATATTGCCTGTATAATCCGTATCTTTGTTGGTATATTTCTTCCAACTGTTCTCTTGAAGAGGTAATTGGTCTGTTTTTACCTGCTTGCAATTTATCCAAATCTCTATCCAAAAAAATAAATAACCCATTCTGTTTCAGCATTTGAACGTTTTCTTCCTTCAGTATTGTTCCGCCACCGCAACTGATAACTGCACCGTTAGTCCGATAAACTTCCTTGACTGCTTGTTGTTCATATTCCCTAAACACTTTTTCACCGTTTTTATGAAATATATCCACAATCTCTTTATTATTTTTTTTAACGATTATATCATCAATATCGTAAAATTCTCTTTTTAATTGTTTTGATATAATCTTCCCAATAGTAGTCTTTCCGCTTGTCGGCATTCCTATAAAGACTATATTTTGTTTTTGCTTTTTAATTTTTTGATAAATCTCTTCAATAAGTTCTGCTGAATAATTTTCACTTTGAAATAATGAAGAAGCATGTACCGCTTGACTGACCAACATATATAATCCGCCAATTGCTTTTATTCCGTTTTTTTGTGCTTGCATAACCAATTTTGTATTCAAGGGATTATAAATCACATCCACTACCGCCTCCAAATTCGGGAACATATCCGTTTGAACAGCACAATCACTATTATGCGGGTACATACCACAAGGTGTAGCGTTAATAATTATTTGATATTTATCTGCTTTTTGATACAATTGTGCATAAGTTAAATATTGTCCATCATTTTTTCGCGAGACCTTATCAACATTTGCGGCATTTAAATATTCACATACTGCCGCTGCTGTATTTGATGTTCCCCCTGTTCCCAAAATTAAAACATTTTTATTTTCTATGGTACAATTTATTTTTTTTAGCAAAGATAATAAACCAAAAAAATCCGTATTGTAACCCTTTAGTTTGCCATTTTCATTAACAATAGTATTAACTGCACCAATCATTTGAGCTTGCCGATCAATTTCGTTTAAATAAGGGATAACCGCTTGCTTATAAGGAATTGTTACATTGATCCCCTTAAAATCCGCTTTTCGCATAAAATCTGCCAACTCTGCTTCAGTCAGTTCCTTCAATGAATAATCATAATCACTAATTAATTGATGAATCTCCTTAGAAAAACTGTGCTTTAATGGGTAACCGATTAAACCGTATTCCATAATTATTCACCTCTAAAATAGTCATTGCCGTAACAACTTGTCAACAAATCGCACATTACTAAGGCAGCCATACTGTCCACAACTACTCTTGCACGATGAAATATCGCCGGGTCATGGCGGCCGTTAATTTGTAATTGCGAAGCTGTTTTTTCTTTAAAATTGATTGTCTGTTGAACCAAACCTATTGATGATGTTGGCTTAATTATTGTAGAAAAAACAATCGGCATGCCATTGGTAATTCCCCCGTTAATTCCCCCATTGTTATTGGCATAAGTCTTTACGGTATTGTTTTCATCAATATAAAATTTATCGCTTACCTCACTGCCATAATAATTAACATAATCAAACCCTTTGCCAAATTGTATTCCTTTTACTGCCGGAACAGAAAACATTGCTTGTGCCATTTGGCTTTCCACAGATGAGAAAAAAGGTTCACCCAATCCTGCAGGAACTCCAATTACTGCTGTTTCCAACAATCCGGCAACACTGTCTTTTCTTTCCTTAGCCTTAATGATTTCATTATAAATATCTTGTGCTGTTTTCTCATTGATTGTAGCAAATTGTTGCTGATTTAAATAATCTATTTCTTTTTCTAATTGGTTGTAATCAGCGGAAAAATCTGCATCTTTTATATTTCGACATTGCTTTATGTGCGTAGCAATTTTGATATTTTTATTCTTCAAAGCGGTTAATAATATTGCTCCGGCAGCAACAATTGCTGCGGTTATTCGTCCGGAAAAATGCCCATTGCCACGATAATCCTCATAACCATGATATTTACAATAGGCAGTATAATTACAACCTGATGGTGTCGCTAAATACCGATTTTTTTCGTAGTCTTTACTTTGTACATTTTGATTTTTTATCATAATGCATAAAGGTGTACCGGTAGTGTAATCATTGAACAATCCTGAAACTATCGCATATTCATCATTTTCTACTCTTTTGGTGGAAATATCACCATACGGTCGTCTGAGTTTTAATTGATAATCAATAAACGATTTATCTATTTTTATTCCCGGAGCCAATCCATCAATAACCGCACCGATCATTTCACCATGAGATTCGCCGAATACAGTCAAAATAACACTATTACCAAAGCTGTTTTTCATTGTCTGTTCCTTTCTTAATCATATTAATCCTTGCACGTAAATAATCTAAACTTACTTTTCGAATATAAATTTCTTCAACATCTTCCGCATAAATAATATCTATACCATTTTCTAAAGATTTTTTATCGTGAGAAATTATTTCAATCAATTTATTTTCATCAATCGATATTTTTATCGGAAAGCCGATTTTTTTATAAAGAGCTGTCAAACGTTTATATAATTTATTTGAACACAGGGTTAACATACCTAAGGCAACGCCTTCCCCATGATATAAATCATTTTCTAACATTTCCAATCCATGACCGACAGTATGACCGAAATTTAATATTTTTCGTATATTTCCTTCCCTTTCATCCTGCTGAACAATATCCTTTTTTATCTGCAAGCAACGATAAATAACTGAATTTATATTGTCTTTCCACAAATCATTTTCAAAAATTGAAAATAATTCTTTATCTCTTAAAACTGCCATTTTAATTGCTTCGGCTAAACCGTTACGTATTTGTCTTTCCGGCAGACTGTTTAACATATTAATATCAATCAAAACTTTTTTTGGTGGATAAAAACAGCCGATAATATTCTTATAACCGCTATAATTTACCGCTGTTTTTCCGCCGATAGAAGCATCAACATCCGCTAACAATGTTGTGGGTACATTATAAAAATCTATTCCGCGCATATATGTCGAAGCCACAAAACCACCTAGATCACCGATAATACCACCGCCAAAAGCAATTACACAGTCATGACGGTTAAAATTGTTCTGTAACATCATATCCCAAAGTTTAGCACACTCTATCAAATTTTTATTTTTTTCTTGTGCCTGAATATAAGCAACAACCGGTTTTAAGCATTTAGAGACAATTAATTTTCGATATAGTTCCGGAACATTTTTATCCATTATAATTAAGACTTTTCTATTCAAAGAAAAATATTGATCTATTTTTTCTAAACAACCCCTTTTTACAACAACTTCATATTTTCCCTCGCTACTGTTTACAGAAATTATATCATCCTTTTCGTTTAATTGTTGCTGATACTCCTTTGATATATTCATAAACTGTATTAAATACTTTTGATAATATTCCGTAAGTTTTTTATCTTTCAACAGTTCACAGTTTTTCTCAATAACTTCTTTCTCACGATTTTCGTCATATATCGGTAAGTTGTTTTCTTTTTTATATTTGGCAATTTCGCGAACACATTTCATTCTTCTTTCGAATAAATCGGTCATTTGTTTGTCAATCTCATTTATTTCAGTTCTAAATTTATCTAAATCATTCATTTTATTTCTCCGATTACACTAATTATATAACAAAAGTACGAAAAAATAACACTCATAGTATGCAATAAAAAAGAATACTGTATTCATTAATCAAATACAGTATTCTTGATTTCTTTATCTAGGGAATTTGACCTGTGCTTGAGCAGCAGCCAATCTTGCCAATGGAACTCTAAACGGTGAGCAAGAAACATAAGTCAAGCCCAACTTATGACAGAATTCAATTGAAGATGGTTCACCACCATGTTCACCACAAATACCCAATTTGATATTCGGTCTTACACTTCTGCCTTTTTGAACAGCCATTTCGATAAGTTTGCCAACACCGTGTTGATCTAACTTAGCAAATGGATCTTGTTCGTAAATTTTTGCCTGATAATAAGCACCTAAGAACTTAGCAGCGTCATCTCTTGAGAAACCGAATGTCATTTGAGTTAAGTCATTAGTACCGAATGAGAAGAATTCTGCTTCAGTAGCAATTTCATCAGCCAATAATGCTGCACGTGGAATTTCAATCATTGTTCCAACATGATATTGTAATTTAACATCTGATTTAGCAATGATTTCATCAGCAGTCTTGGTAACGATATTCTTAACATATTTCAATTCTTTTACTTCACCTACTAACGGAATCATAATTTCAGGAACTACATTCCATTCAGGGTGTTTTCTTTGCGTATTAATTGCTGCTTCGATAACAGCTTGTGTCTGCATTTCAGCAATTTCCGGATAAGTTACAGCCAAACGACATCCTCTATGACCCATCATTGGGTTAACTTCATGAAGTGAAGCACATACTTCTTTCAAATGTTCTTCGGTAATTCCCATCTCTTCAGCTAAAGCTTTGATTTCTGCTTCACCTGTCGGAACGAATTCATGCAGAGGTGGATCCAAATAACGAATAGTTACCGGATTGCCTTGCATAGCTTCATAAATACCTTCAAAGTCGTTTCTCTGTAAAGGCAATACTTTTGCCAATGCTGCTTTTCTCTGTTCAGCAGTTTCCGAAACAATCATTTCACGGATGGCTTTAATCTTTTCTTTTTCAAAGAACATATGTTCTGTTCTTACAAGTCCGATACCTTGAGCACCGAATTCCAATGCTTTAGCAGCATCATTAGGTGTATCGGCATTTGTTCTGACTTGCAATTTTCTGATTTCATCAGCCCAACCCATAAATCTTTCAAAATCGCCGGAAATCTTAGCCGGTGCTGTTGCGATTGCTTCACCGTAAATATTACCGGTTGTACCATCAATACTGATCCAATCTCCTTCTTTATAAGTTCTGTCACCAATAACGAATTCGTGATCACCCATTGTAATATCACCGCAACCTGATACACAGCAAGCTCCCATACCTCTAGCAACTACTGCTGCGTGAGAAGTCATACCTCCTCTAAC
This sequence comes from Erysipelotrichia bacterium, assembly GCA_030525245.1. Lineage (GTDB taxonomy): Bacteria > Bacillota_I > Bacilli_A > Erysipelotrichales > Erysipelotrichaceae > UBA1783. The sequence goes on along the minus strand of JAUNFB010000013.1, from coordinate 2,591 downwards.
AGTCAAGATACCTTCAGATGAATGCATACCTTCAATATCTTCCGGAGAAGTTTCCAATCTTACTAAGATAGTTTTCTTACCTTGTTTTTTCCATTCAATAGCATCTTGAGCAGTAAATACTACCTGTCCGCAAGCTGCACCAGGAGATGCTGCTAAACCTTTCGCAACAACTGTAGCTTTTTTCAATGCTTCAGTATTGAATTGAGGATGCAATAAATCATCCAACTGTTTTGGTTCAACTCTTAAGATTGCTTCTTCCTTAGTTATCATTCCTTCATCGAACATATTGCAAGCAATTTTAATTGCTGCTGCACCTGTTCTCTTACCATTACGAGTCTGCAACATGAATAATTTACCTTCTTGAATAGTAAATTCCATATCTTGCATATCACGATAATGGCTTTCCAATTTATGACATACATCAACAAATTGCTCATATGCTGAAGGTGAAACTTCTTTCAATTGATCAATTGTTTGCGGAGTTCTGACACCGGCAACAACATCTTCACCCTGAGCATTCATTAAGAATTCACCGAATAATTTATTTTCGCCTGTAGCCGGATTTCTGGTGAACGCAACACCTGTTCCGCAATCATTACCCATATTACCAAATACCATCATCTGAACGTTTACAGCGGTACCCCAACTTGAAGGAATATCATTCATTCGACGATAATAAATAGCTCTTTCGTTATTCCAAGATCTAAATACTGCTTTGATTGCTTCCATCAATTGTTCTTTTGGATCTTGAGGGAAATCTTTACCTAAATTTTCTCTGTAATGGTTCTTGAATCTAACAACCATTTCTTTCATGTCATCGGCATCTAATTCAGTATCAAGTTTAACACCCTTAGCATTCTTCATTTCATCAATAATAACCTCAAATGACTTCTTTTCCAAGCCCATAACAACATCGGAAAACATTTGAACGAAACGACGATATGAATCGTAAGCAAAGCGTGGATTGTTAGTTTTGGTTGCGATTGTTTCTACAACTTCATCATTAATACCTAAATTAAGAATTGTATCCATCATACCAGGCATTGAAGCTCTGGCACCGCTTCTTACAGATACAAGTAAAGGATTGTTCTTATCACCTAATTTTTTTCCGGCTTTTTCTTCCAATTTTAATAAATTAGCATAAATTTCTTCCACTATTTCATCAGAAATTTTTTCGTTATCTTCATAATAACGATTACAAGCTTCAGTTGTAATAGTGAAACCATAAGGTACCGGTAAACCTAAATTCATCATTTCAGCAAGGTTTGCACCTTTACCGCCAAGAAGTTCACGCATGTCGGCATTTCCTTCTTCGAATAAGTATACATACTTATGACTCATTTTTCTCCTCCTTAAACATTTTTTGCACTTTTTATTGTACCATTTTATTTTCTAAAATACTATACAAAGTATCGCGTTTTAATCTTCAATTTGTGAGGAAAAAATATCCGCAACTTCATTAATCGCAATATAGGCTTTAGGATCCAATTGATGAACTATATTTTTCATTTGAGCAACCTGAAAATGGTTAACTACAAAGTAAATTATTGTTTTATGACTGCCGGAGTAATATCCCTTGGCATCCAATACGGTAATGCCATTTTCGAACTCTTCCGATAATGCTTGACAAATAACATCGGCATGCGAGGTTATTATAAATGCTGCTTCATTACGATCAAAACCCTCAACAATAAAATCTATCGTTTTACTGCCGGCAGCATATGTTACAATCGAATATAAAGGCAAAATCCAACTGTTCATTACTATACCGCAACAAATATACAATATTACGTTATAAGTCATGGTGAAACTGCCGATACTAAGACCTATTTTTTTGGCGAACATCACGGCTAAAACATCGACACCATCAATCGCTCCACCAAAGCGAATTGTCAAGCCACTGCCAATTCCGGATATAATGCCACCGAAAATAGCGCATAAAAATAAATCTTCTTGTGCTAATGGTGAAGCAAAGCTAACATCAACAGGCAATACATCAGTTATTAGCCAGGCTACAATAGAGTAAATGACTACTGTGTATATAGAATAAATTGTAAAAACAATTCCTTCTTTCTTTAATCCAAATAAAAATATCGGTATATTTAAACAAACCAAGACCATTGATAAACTGATGTAAACCGGAGTATATTGTGAAATCAACATTGATGTTCCGGAAATTCCTCCATCAAATAATTTAACCGGTGCCAGAAACATTATGACACCAAAAGCATTGATAATTCCCGCGATCGTTAAAAAAATAAAATTTGACCACTTTAAATTTTTGATTTGTTCTTTAAAACTTTTTCTAGCATTGTGTTTATTCATTTGTATTTCCTTTCCATATGTGCATATTTTAACAAATCAATTTATAAGTTTCAAATTATAATTTAACTACAATGTAAAAAATATTCGTATTTTAAATAGTAAATCAAAATATTTAATCAATTAAAAAAGTTTCTACATACATAATGAGTAGAAACATGTTAAATCCAATTATATTTCAATTAAGTATTTCAACATAGAAGGTAAAAAAAAAAACCGGCAACTAGCTATATTTGCGGGGGCAAGCCCAACTATTTTCGCCGTAGAAG
>JAUNFB010000118.1 GCA_030525245.1 Erysipelotrichia bacterium | reverse complement strand
TGGGTCAAATCTTATGTATTCAGAATTGAATTTTATCTGGGAATCTTGGTTAAAAGTGTTCACTAATAACACAAAAGAGGCAATTGTCAATAAACATCAACATAAGGGATTAAGTGAGTACAATAGTCTTATGACAGCAAGCTTTAAAGAGTATTTTAGAGTGTTGAAGCCTGATAAATGGATGACTGTTGTATTTAGCAACTCAAAAGCAAGCGTCTGGAACGCCATTCAAGATGCTATTCAAAAAGCTGGATTTGTGGTTGCAAACGTTTCGGCGTTAGATAAGAAACAAGGGAGCTTTAAATCTGTAACGACAACTACAGCTGTTAAGCAGGATTTGGTAATAGCTGCTTATAAGCCTAGAATTAAGGTTAGTTTTAAGGGTACGAATGATAACCAAGAAAACGTTTGGGAATTTGTAGAACAGCATTTAGACAAATTACCTATTTTTGAAGGCGAAAAAGGTTATGCTGAAATTATTGCTGAACGCACACCGAGAGTTTTATTTGATAGAATGGTAGCATTCTTTGTTCAAAAAGGATTGCCGGTTCCACTATCATCGGCAGAATTTCAAGAAGGAATTCGAAATCGTTATGCAATGCGAGATGGAATAGCTTTCCTAGAAGAGCAAGTTGCCCAGTATGACAAAAAACGTGTATTAGCTAGTGAATTTTCCCAACAGTCACTATTTGTTTCCGATGAAAGTAGTGCTATTGAGTGGATACGTCAGCAATTAATGAAAAAACCACAAACTCGTCAAGACTTACAGCCCGAATTTATGAAAGAAATCCAGCATATTGCTAAATATGAGGCTTTACCAGAACTTGATGAATTATTATCTGAAAATTTCTTGCAATATAAGGGAGAAAATAAGGTGCCAGATCAAATCGTATCTTATTTTCATAAAAACTATCATGATTTACGAGGACTTGATAACACAAATGAAGCTATTAAGGAAAAAGCAATGAATCGTTGGTATGTTCCTGATCCAAATAAACAAGTCGATTTGGATAAACTACGTGAAAGAGGTTTATTACGTGAATTTAATAAATATGTTGAAGAAATAGATGGCACTCGTAAGAAATTAAAAAATTTCCGCATGGAAGCAATTCGAGCGGGTTTCAAAAAAGCATGGTTAGATAAGGAATATCAAAAGATAGTTGATGTTGTTAAACATCTTCCGTCTAAGGTGGTTGAAGAAGATGACAAACTGCTGATGTATTATGATAATGCATCAATTAAGGTGGAATCGTAAGGTTAAAGGAGATATTAGGGATGGAATGGATTAGTAAAATTAGTAACCTGTTTATCCGTCCTAAAGCAATCTATTTGATACGTGATGATGATAACATTTTAAACAATGCCGAAGTTAGAGACAAATTGTTAGCTAATGGATATGAAGTTATGGACTTCGATGATTCTATACGGTTTAGATATGAATATGACTTTAAATATCGATTCAATCGTTCGAAAATATTGTTGATTAGATTTATTGATAATCAATTTGAAAAGGTTCCGTATGACATATACAAGCAGTCTTTTAAATGTTCATTATCAATAGAGGAATTGGTTCATAATCTTGATAGTAGAGTTATCAGAGATCATATGGATTACTTGCCACTAGCATTGGAAGTTGATGGTCAACAGCCTAGCTTACTTACTGCGAGACAGACTATTGATTTGTTAAATCGTTTAATGGAGAAAAGAGCAACATACAAAATCTTTACCAGTGTCATTAATAGTAATCTTAGTAGCTATGCGACATATGCTACTAAAATTGGTGAATACTGTGCAAGATATAATGAGCTTTCTCCA
>JAUNFB010000048.1 GCA_030525245.1 Erysipelotrichia bacterium | reverse complement strand
AAAAAGTAGCGATGCAATATCGCTACTTAATTAATCTTTATGCTCAATAACTATCTTGCATTCATCATTTGTTCCTGAAGCAAACAACTTAACAAAAGCTGCTTGAACAGCATCAACTTCTGCTGGTATAACCGAAGTAATTGTTGACATAAATACGTCTTGATGATCTTTGATCATTTCAAATGACTGCTTATAATCAGCCCAAGAGAAATATAATCCTGTTCTGAGAGTAAGTTCTTTCAAGAATAAGTTCATCGGCGTAAAACTTGCTTTTTGAGCATGCATACCTAAGGCAACAATTGTTGCTCCCGGAGAAGCTAATGAAATTAAAGTATCATAATCTTCCACTCCGACAGCATCAATGATATGTTTAAATCCGCCTTGCGGAGTAACTGCTTTAAGTTTTTCAGCATATTCAGGATCTTTAACCGACAAACAACTGTCAACAAAATCAAACTTATTACAGAAATCAACTCTTGATTGACTTCTACCGGTCATAATGACCTTTCCGGCACCTAAAATTTTAGCCGTTAATGCCGCATAAATACCGATAGGACCATTGCCTGATACCAAAACATCTTCACCAGGTTTAATACCTAAATAATTCACACCATGCAAAGAAACGGCTACCGGCTCCACAATTGAACCCAAAATTACCGGCATGTCATCAGGCATTTCAATAACATAATCGCCGCGAACTTTAACATATTCACCATAAGCTCCCGGTGCTGAAACACCCGGATTATCTAACATCATTTGCGCACACAATTGCTCTCTGCCACTCTTACAGAATTCACATTCACCGCAAGAATTAAATTCGGCAGCACAAACCTTTTGACCTTTTTTAAAACCATATTCGCCACCGTCTTCAATATAACCTGAAAATTCATGACCTAAAGTAAATCCGGCCGGAACCTGCGGATTAGACCAAAACATATTGTCACTACCGCAAATAGCACAGTTTTTAACCTTTATTGTCACCCACTTGCCGCCTGCTTGCGGTTTTTCGCTTTCCATTTCAGTAAACTCTCTAAAACCTTTTAAACTGATACTTTTCATATTCAAACCTCTTTCTGCTAATATTTTAATCTGTTTAATCACTGAAATAAATATAAATATGTTAATATTTTCACAATTTCATAACATTTTTCAAAAAAAGCATCATTAAAGATGCTTCTACAATTGATTTTCTTCTTCAATTTCACTGATCATCGCAATTCGTCTCAAATGTCTTTGTTGATTTTCAAAAGGTGTCTCTAACCAAGCATCGACTATTGCTTTTGCGGTTTCAATTCCGACTATTCTGGCTCCAAAACAAATAATATTGGCATTATTATGCATCTTAGTCAATTTGGCACTGACCGGTTCACTGACACAAGCTGCTCTGATTCCCTTAACTTTGTTAGCTGCCAAAGATATACCGATACCTGTACCGCAAATAGCGATACCGCAATCAACTTCTTTGTTTTTTACCGCTAAACCTATTCTCTTACCGGCAAGCGGATAATCATAACTTTCTTTACTGTCCGTGCCATAATTAACTACCGTATGACCTTTACTTTCTAAATATGCCTTTATTTCAAATTTCAATTCTGTTCCGGCATGATCATTGCTAATTCCTATTTTCATATTCATTCCTGCTTTCTATATAATTATTTTAACATTTTACCAATAGAAAAACTTATTTTCCTTTATTCTTTTCATACAGATAACGCATCCCGTAATATGCCAAATCCGGATCATATTCATCGATCAAATCGGTTTCTCCGTAAATATAGCGTCCTAACCCTCCGGTAGCCAAAACCTTAAAGTCATGTCCAATTTCTTTTCTTATCTGTTTGATTATGCCTTCGGTCAATCCGATATAACCGTAAACTATTCCTGCCTGCATCGAATGAACGGTATCTTTAGCTAAAATACTTTCCGGTTTGCTCAGTTGAACAGCAGGAAGTTGAGCTGTCATCTGCCATAAACTATCGGCGTAGATTTCCAAACCGGGAGAAATAATCGCATACTTAAATTCTCCCTGTTCATCAACATATAAGAATTTAGTAGCCGTACCAAAATCGACAATCAAACAAGCCTCTTTATAATGTTGATAAGCTGCTACTACATCAACAATCAAATCGGCACCGATACTTTTCGGATCACTGTTATTTATCTTCAATCCTGTCTTGATACCGGCAGCTATTATCAACGGGTCAACATCAAATAATTGCTTTATCGCATTGATTAAAGCATTATTTAAATTAGGGACAACAGAAGAAAGAACCACTCCATCAATATCTTTCTCAGTTAAATGTTTTACTTCCAATATTGAATGAATCTGTAATGCTAATTCATCGGGAGTTCTCACCTGCTTAGTAATGAATCGGAATTTTGCCACTAATTTTTCTTCAGAAAACACTCCGCAAGAAATATTGGTGTTACCTACATCTATAACTAACAACATACTTAATCCTTCTTTCCTTTTTATTATTATACACTATTTTGTTTAGTCTCTGAAAATGAATAAGTACAAACTCTATACTTCAAACTTCTAACTGCTTTTCTTTACAAAATCAATAAACTCCTGTTGATTATAGCCGTAAACGGCTCCCGGTAAATAAACCAAACTTATTGCACTGCCGATATTGCAGTCGCTTATTTCCGCAACATTTAAATTTTTGTCATCATTAACACTGCTATGAGGGACTAAAGCTATCCCCAAATTATTATGAACTAAGGAAAGACAGGTTCGAGCATCATCACCTAAAAAACGATAAGAAAAATGTAATCCTTGGGATTCAAATTGTTGATGAACAACCTCTATCCAACGACGATATATTATTAACGGTTGATTGCTTAAATATTTTAAATCTACTCTTGACGGTATAGTTTTACCGACAGCTACCATCTTATCATCAAACAATTTGATTTGTTGAAAAGCACCTTTAACAAAAGGTTGGCGTATAAAAGCACAGTCGATTCTCTGTTGATGTAAAAGTTCAGATAACTCATATGTATTACCTTCGGTTATTTCCCAGACAGCCTCCGGATTTTTTTGACTGTACAGAGAAATAATATTCGCCACATTACTGACTATACTAGAAATAACACCTATGCGAATAATATCATCATGCTTACCATTTTTAATCTCCGATACCGTTGAGTCCAGTAATTGTAAAATAACTTGTGCTCTTTTATACAAAATCTCTCCCTGCATTGTTAATGTAATATTTTTATTACCGCGAATAAATAATACGCACCCTAGTTCCTGTTCCAAAGATTTCATCTGATAGCTCAGAGGAGGCTGAGACATATATAATTTCCTGGCTGCCGCTGATACCGAACCCTCTCGAACAATTGTACAAAAGTAATTCAACTGCTTAATATCCATATATCCTCCATATATTTTTTATATAGTTCAATTATATATTATATAATATCAATATAGTAAATTTATGTTATAAATATGTGGTGGTGGTGAAAATATGCAAGCAACAAAACATTTAAAAAAATACACCTTTAATGCCTTAATGGCTCCTTTATTTAAAATGTTGGAAGCCATATTTGAATTATTGGTACCGTTAGTTATTGCCGATATCATCGATATCGGAATTAAAAATCATGATTTAACTTATATCTATAAAAAAGGACTGATTTTAATTATTTTTGCTTTTGCCGGACTGTTGTGCACAACCATAGCGCAATATTTCGCTTCAAAAGTCGCAACCGGATACACACTAGAATTAAAAAGCAATCTCTTTCAACATATTCAAAATTTATCGGTAACCGATTATGAAAAGTTATCACCTTCTTCATTAATCATTCGTTTAACCAATGATGCCAATCAAGTACAAAGCGGCTTAAATTTGGCTTTGCGTTTATTGTTAAGATCTCCGATGATTGTATTCGGAGCTTTTGTAATGGCTTTTAGAATTGATCGAAAACTGTCTTTAACATTTTTGATCACCATTATCGTTTTAACAATTATCGTCTTTGCGATAATGCTGCTGAGCATTCCGTTATTTGCGAAAGTTCAAAACAATCAAGATATATTAGCCGGACAGACAAGGGAAAATATCATCGGTATTCGTCCTCTGAGAGCATTTAATCAACAAAATAAAGAGAAACAACAATTCACCGATAATAACAATCACCTAAAAAACATACAATTGAAAACCAATCGCTTAACCAGCTTGTTAAATCCCTTAACTTATGTACTGATAAATATCGGAATCATTTTAGTTTTATATCAAAGCGGCCTAGAGATAAATATCGGCAACTTAACTTCCGGTAAAGCCTTGGCATTATACAACTATATGTCTCAAATTTTGGTTGAATTAATCAAAATGGCTAATCTGATCATTCAAATCAATAAATCTGTGGCTTGTTTGAAGCGAATTGATTCTATCTTATCGATTCCGGAGAAAAAGCAATCCCAGGAAATTAAAGAAATTAAAGAATATCCGGATATAATTCAATTCTGCAATGTATCCTTCCATTTTCCCGATACATCCGTTGATTGTTTGAAAGACATCAATTTTACTTTAAAAAAAGGCAGCATTACCGGAATTATCGGACCTACAGGTAGCGGAAAGTCAACTCTCATTAACTTATTAAACAACTATTACCTACCGAATGACGGACAAATACTTCTCAATAATATTCCTTTGCAAAAATTAAATGATAATCAAATTCATAATTTAATTGCTTTAGTTCCCCAAAATCCAACTTTATTTAAGGGAACAATCCGTTCAAACATGCTCTTTGGAAATCCTGATGCCAGTGATGAAATGATTATACAGGCATTAAAAAAAGCTCAGTGCAATTTCATTGAAAAAGCAGAAGACTTAGATCGGGAAGTAAGCCAAGGCGGCACCAATTTTTCCGGCGGTCAAAAACAACGTTTAACTATCGCTCGCGGAATTATCAAACATGCTCCGATCTTAATTTTAGATGACTCCAGCAGTGCTTTGGACTATGTTACAGAGAAAAACTTGCGTCAATCATTACAACAACTGACCGATACTACTATTATTATCATTTCTCAAAGAATTTCTTCAATCAGTTTCTGCGATCAAATACTGGTATTTGATGACGGCAAATTAGTCGGCAAAGGAAATCACCAACAATTGATGGACGATTGCCCATTATACCAAGAGATTTATAACTCTCAACATCGAAAGGAGAATGAAAATGCGTAGATTATTCAAATATCTTTCCAAATACAGTTTTCTTATTTTCTTATCGTTACTGATGGCGGCAATATCCGTTATCAGCAATCTCTACATACCGGTACTTGTCGGACAATGTTTAGATTGTATGATCAGTCAAGCAGTTAATTTCAGCCTTTTGATTCCATTATTAAAAAAAATGCTGATCACTGTATCAATCACTTTCATCAGTCAATATTTATTAAATCTCCTTAACAACCGTATCACTTTTAACAGCTGTTGCGACATACGTAATGAAGCATTCAATAAATTATTAACACTGCCGATAAGTTATATCGACAGTCATCAGAGCGGTGAAATCACTTCCCGAATAATCAATGATATCGATACCCTTTCCGATGGTTTAATATTAGGTTTCACCAACTTTTTCACCAGTATCTTAACTATTATTTTAACCTTAGTATATATGTTTAAAATTAATGTGCATATTGCTCTGTTAGTATTCATCTTAACTCCTCTATCTCTATTTGCTGCTCGCTTCATCTCTAAAAAAACCAACAGTTTATTCGGTAGTCAAGCTAAAATAAAGGGAATTCAAACAGCCTATATCGATGAAATGGTTAATAATCAGAAATTGGTTATCGCTTATAATCAGCAAAAACATAATCAAGAAAATTTTAACGAAATCAATAAAAAATTAGCCGATACATCTCAAAAGGCTATCTTCTTCTCTTCCTTGACCAATCCGACAACTCGCTTTATTAACGCTCTTATTTATGCTGTCATTGCTATATCAGGAGCAACCATTGTCATCGGCGGCACTTTATCGGTCGGTAATTTATCAACTTTTTTAAGTTATGCTTCTCAATACACTAAACCTTTCAATGAAATCAGCGGTGTATTCGTTGAATTGCAAAACTCATTAGCTTGTGCAAAAAGAGTATTTCAATTAATCGATCAACCAAATGAATCGACTATTCAACAACCACAAAATTTAAATAACGATATCCAAACAATAGCTTTCAACAATGTTTGTTTCAGCTATAACCAAAACAAACCCTTGTTACAGAATTTAAATTTTCACGTACAGAAAGGTCAAAAAATTGCTCTTGTCGGCCCTACCGGTTGCGGTAAAACAACATTAATCAATTTATTAATGCGTTTCTATGATATTGACAGCGGTATTATCTCAATGGATAATATCAACATTAACAATGCGGATAAAGCGGATCTAAGAAATCACTTTGGAATGGTTTTACAAGAAAGTTGGCTAAAGCAGGAAAGTATACGAGATAACTTACAAATGGGACGACAATGTAGCGATGAAGAAATGATTAACGCTTGTAAACAGTGCTATATTCATTCCTTTATTCAACGATTACCGCAACAATATGATACTGTAATAAGTGAAAACAGTGACAGTATTTCCGCCGGGCAGAAGCAATTATTGTGTATAGCTCGTATTATGATTCAAAATCCGCAAATACTGATTTTAGATGAAGCGACAAGCAATATTGATACCCGAACTGAAATAAATGTTCAAAAAGCATTTGATCGTTTAATGAAAAACAAAACTGCTTTCATCGTTGCCCACCGCTTATCGACAATCATCAATGCTGATTGCATATTAGTTATGAAAGACGGCAAAATAATCGAAAAAGGCAATCATGAAGAACTGTTGAAAAAACACGGTTTCTACTACGATTTATATAATTCTCAATTCCAACATTAAAAGTGCCATCAGGGCACTTTTAATGTTATGTAAATTCATCGCATGATGATTTTTCTAACATTTCCCCCTAACAAATCTTACTCGAGGATTCTCTTGCTGTTTTACCGATAAAATAATCATTAACATACTTTTTTAAGATTTCCTTATTCTTTTCGAAAGGATAATATCTTAAACTGTATAATCCGTTTTTCAATAAAAATTTCTTCATATAATTACAAACATCCACTGCATCTTCATCATATCCGAAATCTTTTAATTTATAATCTCCTTTTATCTGCTTTTTTATTATATCTTCCATATTCGGATAATTCCAGGATGCCAACATTCAAACTGCTGACTGTAAATAGAAGGCATCTTTAGGATTAACTATCAATTCGTATAATTCATCTTTCATTCTTTTCGGTCTTAATTTTGATAGTCTCCAATCATAAGATAAGGCAAAAAATGGAATATCCGCTATTTTATAATAATCTGTTTCTCTAAAGTATTTATACAATTTTAAATTTATTTCCGCGCAATTCTTTACTCTCTTAGGATAAAGCATTTGAAAACTTATTCTTGCTTTTATTTCTTCCGATGACAGTTCAAAAATATACTTAGAGATAACTTTTCCGGCATTTTCTATATTGTAATAATATAATTCGGATACATATTGATAATCCGTTCCCGATAATTCAATGATTTCTTTAAATATCTTGTTCATTATCTTTTTGTCTTCCTTTGAGCATTGAAAAATACTGTCGTTTTTTTCTAACTCTATTAATTCATCTATCGTATACCAAGATAACATTAGCTATTCTCCACATCACTTTTTTCAATTCTGCCAAAGCAGTAACTATTATCGCAACTCCTGCAACAATAAACAGTCTCAATATTTTTCTTTTTTTATTCTTCGCAAAATGCTTAGAGAAACATAGAATGTTCTTTTGGCATTACTATTCTTAGAACATCTAATTTTACTCCTTTACTTTCTCTCGGTATTTATTTTTCTCTTATAGCCTATAGAGGTACAAATCTCGAATAATCCATTTCTCTTTGTTTCAGATGCTTTATTCAAAGAAGCAGATATAATCATCTTCATTATTTGATCATCAACTTTTATTATCCACAATTTCAGTTTATCCCTTACAAACGCGGCATATGTATCATCATAATAGTTTATAACATCACCGCAACTATTAGGGTTCCCAATCAAAATCAAATTTTCTTTTCGATCAACATAGAAATTTACATCCATAAAAAAGTGACGATCATATCCGAAAAATATTTCTCCTCCATCAACCAATGAACTCATTATGCCGATATCATCGTAACTGATATATTTTCCAACATAATCTTTTTTTTAATTCTTTTTCTATTTTAAACATAACAATACCATCTTTTTTCGAGTCATCCAATATTTAGCCAATT
>JAUNFB010000012.1:34221-36001 GCA_030525245.1 Erysipelotrichia bacterium | reverse complement strand
AATATTTATATATATAGAAAATAATATAATTTGAATTTATAAACAACAGAGAGTAAAATATACAAACATAGTGCAACTGTTTTTTCAGTTGCAAAAAATGAGGTGATTTTTATGTTGAGCGGTTTTTACGAGAAACTGGCAAACGGATCACAGGTTTCAATGATTATTATATCTATAGCTTTGATGCTGATAAGCGGTTTTGCGATGACCAGAATTACTAAACCGTTGCGTTTGCCGAATGTTACTGCTTATATTGTAGCGGGAATTATTTTAGGACCGTATTGTTTGAATTTGGTTCCGCAAAAAGTGATATCAGGAATGGATTTTATAGCCGATATCGCTTTGGCATTTATTGCTTTCAGTACCGGTGAATTTTTTCGCTTTTCAACTTTGAAAAAGAGTGGCAAGAAAGTAATGATCATTACTTTAATGGAATCATTGATGGCTTCGCTTCTTATTTTTTTAGTCAGCTATTATGTGCTGAAGTTGGATTTGAATTTTTCAGTGATTTTAGCGGCTTTAGCTGCGGCAACAGCTCCGGCTTCAACGGTTATGACCATCCGTCAAACGGGAGCAAAGGGTGATTTTGTCGAGACATTATTGCAGGTGGTTGCTTTAGATGATGTTGTGGGCTTAATTGCTTACAGTGTGGCAATTTCGGTTGCTTTGGCAGCAATGACCGGAAGCTTTGAAGTTGTTCATGTAATTAAGCCGATTTTGTTGAATACGGCGACCTTTGTTCTTGGGGGAATTTTCGGCTTCCTGTTAAAAATATTATTGGAGAAAAGATCTACCGATAATCGTTTGATTGTTTCAATTGCGGTTTTGTTTACTTATTGCGGTATTTGTGCTCTACTAGATGTATCTCCGCTTTTAGGGTGTATGTCAATGGGGATGATCTACATTAATCTGAGCAATGACGAGAGATTGTTCAAACAATTGAATTATTTCAGTCCGCCTATTTTATTGTTGTTTTTTGTGCGTTCGGGACTGAACTTTGATTTAGCGGCATTGGTTAATACTTCGGAAATGGTAGATAGCGTATCTTTGTTGACAGTAGGTATTATTTATTTCTTTGTTCGTATTGTCGGTAAATATGTTGGGGCTTTTGTCGGCTGTATGTTTGCCGGCAAAAATAAATTGGTCAGAAATTATTTGGGTTTGGCTTTGATTCCGCAAGCCGGAGTTGCGATCGGTTTAGCGGCAATGGGAGCAAGAACCCTTGGCGGTGATGCCGGTAAGTCTTTAGAAACAATCATCTTGGCAAGCAGTGTTTTATATGAATTGATCGGACCGGCTTGTGCTAAATTATCATTGTATTTATCTAAATCGTATTCAAACAAGCTTGAAGATTTGGTTCCGCAAGTTGATGAAGGAAGCAGTGAAAATCCTAAGTCGGAAGTAGAAAAACTCATCGAAAGAATTCAAACGATTCAACAACAACTGCCTAAGCATTACAATCCTTATGCTGATGATGAGCAGGCGTTTTCAGAGGCTGCCGAGCAACAGGATTATTTTGAAGGAAGACCGCATATAAATGTGGTTAAAAGGAGGCAAATGTACTGATGAAATGGTTGTTTAATGACCCGATAGCAAACCTATTGGGAAATTGGTCGGTAGAAATTAATTATGTATCTGTTTTATTTAGAATAAGTATCGTGGTGATTTTGGCTTCGATTATCGGATGTGAACGCTCCAGCAAGCGTCATTCAGCGGGATTAAGAACATTTGTTTTGATTTCCTTTGCTTCGGTTATCGCGATGATAATGGATTTGATTTT
>JAUNFB010000012.1:9415-34211 GCA_030525245.1 Erysipelotrichia bacterium | reverse complement strand
TACGGCATACCTATATTGTCAGGAGCAACGGTTATAGCCTCAGCTCTTGTCAGCGGGAAATCCATTTTATTCAGTTCTCGCAGTCAAATAAAAGGTTTAACTACTTCAGCCGGTTTATGGGCTTGCAGTATTTTGGGCTTTGCGATTGGAGCCGGTTTATATACAATTACTTTAATTGTTTATCTATTCTTATTGGCTATTCTGGCCTGCTTACCGGAATTTGAGATATATTTAAAAAATCGTTCTAATCACTTTGAAATTCACTTGGAGTTGAAAAACAGTGAATATTTAAGAGATTTTGTGACTGTAAGTCGTCGTTTGGGTCTGCGCATTGATGATATTGAGGCAAACCAAGCTTATATCGGTTCCGGACTAAGTGTATATACGATAACCATTACTATTTGCAGTGCTGAATTGAAAAAGTATAAAACGCATAAAGAGATTATTGAAGCACTCAAATCTTTAGATTATATTTATCACATTGAGGAAATTGTTTAGGAAGTTCAAGACTTCCTTTTTTCTTGATTTTGTGAAATTATGTTAAAAAGCTGTAAGCGGTTGTATCGAAAAGAAAAAATTGCTAAAATAGAAAGTGATCGGAGGTTCATATGCCAGAAGGTAAATCACATACGATTAAAGTTGCAAATCTGCCTAAATCCAAAGCATTATGTACAGTAAGCAATAAACCACTGATTATTGTTGTAGGATTGTGGGCAGCAACGTTAGTCGCTTATGTTTTTTTTGTGAACAAGATTATCGCTTTACCCATTTTGATGTATTCGTTAATCACCAGTTTTAAAAGAGAGGATTTAATTTTTTCCGGTCATAACAGTTTTTTTGTTATTTATGATAAGGATAATCGCAATGAATGTGATATCTATTATCTTTCCGAAGTAAAAAAATGGTGTTATGTAAATCGTTTATTATCTCCCCATGTTTTGTTTTTACTTAACGACGGAGAAACAATCGTGTTAAAAAATTCCGGAGGTGAAGTTGTACGCTATTTACGTCATGTGATGGGTAAAAAAGAAGTTGAAAAGAAACTGAAAAATATCTGAGTTATTCAGGTATTTTTTTGTTAAAAAGTGTATAATAGTACCATTATACATTAAGGAGGCAGCAGGAAATGGCACATTATTTACAAGACATTTCGCATACATTCAGCGAATACTTGCTGATACCGGGATATACCGATGAAAATTGTGTGGTAGAAAATGTCGATCTCTCTACAAAAATCACAAAATATGATAAGAATGATAATTCGTCTTTGAAACTTAATATTCCTCTTGTTTCGGCAATAATGCAATCGGTTTCCGATGATAAGATGGCAATCGCATTAGCAAAAGAGGGCGGATTATCTTTTATTTATGGTGCTCAAAGCATAGAATCCGAAGCAGAGATGATTAGAAAAGTTAAGGCATATAAAGCCGGATTTGTAGTCAGTGATTCTACTCTAAAACCGGAAAGCACTCTGGAAGATGTGTTAAAATTGAAGAAAGTTACTCATCATTCAACAATGGCAATAACAATCGATGGTACTGCTCATTCAAAATTATTAGGTGTTGTGACCAGTCGCGATTATCGTATCGGTCATACCGCTAACAGTACAAAAGTAACCGAGTTTATGACTCCTTTTGATAAACTTATTTATGCATATGAAGGTATAACATTAAGCGAGGCAAACGATATCATTTGGAAGAACAAATTGAATTGTTTACCGATTATCGATAAAGAACAAAATTTGGTAAGTTTTGTTTTCCGTAAGGATTATGATCAACATAAAGAAAATCCCAATGAAGTATTAGACAGCAAGAAACGCTTTTTGGTCGGAGCAGGAATAAACAGTCGCGATTATCAAGAAAGAGTACCGAAATTAATAGAAGCCGGTGCCGATATTTTATGTATTGATTCTTCGGAAGGTTATTCTGTTTGGCAAAAGAAAACAATTGATTGGATTAGAGAAAAATACGGTAATACTGTAAAAGTTGGTGCCGGTAATGTTGTTGACAGAGACGGTTTCCGCTTTTTAGCTGAAGCCGGAGCAGATTTTGTCAAAGTCGGAATTGGCGGCGGATCAATTTGTATTACCAGAGAAACTAAAGGAATTGGTCGTGGGCAAGCTAGTGCTTTAATAGATGTGGCTAAAGCCAGAGATGAGTATTATAAAGAAACGGGTGTGTATATTCCTGTTTGTTCGGATGGTGGCATAGTTTATGACTATCATATTACTTTAGCTTTGGCTATGGGTGCCGATTTTGTCATGTTGGGCCGATATTTTGCTCGCTTTGATGAATCACCATCGAATAAATTAATCGTCAATGGTCATTATGTGAAAGAATATTGGGGCGAAGGTTCTAACAGAGCAAGAAATTGGCAGAGATATGATATGGGCGGTGACAGCAAACTGTCATTTGAGGAAGGTGTTGATTCTTATGTCCCTTATGCCGGTTCTCTGAAAGACAATGTAATGTTGACGGTTAAAAAAATCAAATCAACTATGTGCAATTGCGGGTGCACATCAATTAAGCAACTTCAAGATGAAGCAAAATTGACTTTAGTCAGTTCGACTTCTATTATCGAAGGTGGAGCTCACGATGTTATTGTTAAAAATAATGATAACTCTAAGTAATTGAGGTTATTTATGCAGCATCAGTTAGTTTTAGTTATTGATTTTGGCGGACAATATAATCAGCTCATTGCCCGTCGTGTTCGCGAATGCAATGTATATTGTGAAGTAAAGCCATATACTGTTTCTGTTGAAACGGTAAAGCAACTCAATCCCATTGGAATAATCTTTACCGGTGGTCCAAACAGCGTTTATGAGGATAATTCCCCGAAATGCTCAGAAGAGATTTTCAACTTGGGCATTCCTATTTTGGGAATATGTTATGGTTGTCAATTAATGGCTCAATCATTAGGCGGCAAAGTTGTACCGGCTATTAATGATAGAGTACGCGAATATGGCAGAACAAAGACTTTTTATGATAATGATTGCTTATTATTTAAGAATATTCCCGCATCAGCAATATCTTGGATGAGTCATGGAGATTATATGGAGAAGGTACCTGCCGGATTTAAATTGGTCGGTAGTTCGGAAGTTTGTAATAATGTGGCCATTGCTGATGAAACAAGAAAATTTTACGGTGTTCAATTCCATCCGGAAGTTAACCATACCGAATATGGTTCTTTGATGATAAAAAATTTTTTATATGAAGTTTGTCGTGCTGCCGGTGATTGGACAATGAGTGATTATTGTCGCACAAGTATTCAGCAAATTAGGGAAAAAGTAAAGGATGGCAAGGTTTTATTGGCTTTAAGCGGAGGGGTTGATTCTTCTGTTGCTGCAGCGTTATTGGCGGAAGCGATCGGAAAACAATTGACCTGTGTTTTTGTCGATCACGGTTTAATGCGTTTGAATGAAGGCGATGAAGTGGAAAAAGCCTTTTCGAAATGGGATATCAATTTAATTAGAAAAAATGAAGAAGAGAGATTTTTAACTGCATTAAAAGGTGTAACAGATCCGGAAAAGAAAAGAAAAATAATCGGTGAGCAGTTCATCAAAGTCTTTGAGGAAGTGGGTAAGCAAATCGGCAGTGTTGACTATTTGGCTCAGGGAACCATTTATCCGGATGTAATCGAGTCGGGAAATGGTAATGCAGCAACTATAAAGAGTCATCATAATGTCGGTGGTTTACCGGAATATGTGGATTTTAAAGAAATAATCGAGCCTTTAAGAATGTTATTCAAAGATGAAGTCCGACAATTAGGAAGGGAACTAGGTTTACCTGATTATTTGGTTAATCGTCAGCCATTCCCGGGTCCTGGTTTGGGTATTCGAATAACCGGAGAAGTAACTAAAGAAAAATGCGATATATTACGTCATGCTGATTTTATATATCGTTATGAATTAGAAAATTCCGGTATTTCCTCTCAAATAAGTCAATATTTTGCGGTATTAACAAACACCTTATCGGTTGGTGTTATGGGAGATGGACGTACCTACGATTATGTGCTGGCTTTAAGAGCAGTGACTACAAGTGATTTTATGACTGCCGATTGGGCTAGGATTCCGTATGATATTTTAGATAAAGTTTCTAATCGTATTGTTAACGAGGTCAAAGGGGTTAATCGTATTGTGTATGATATAACAAGTAAACCTCCGGGAACTATTGAGTGGGAATGAGTGCTATATGAATCTTACTTTTGATAATAGTATAAGTATAGTTGACAGATATCATTCAAAAACACAAATTGCAAGGGTTTTAACTGAAAATTGGGTAAATCAAAATATGTATTGCCCTCGTTGTGGAAATAAACACATTAAACATTTTGAAAATAACAGACCTGTGGCAGACTTTTATTGTCCATCTTGCAATAATGAATATGAATTAAAAAGTAAAAGCGGTAATCTGGGACATAAGATAAATGATGGAGCATTTAAAACAATGATTGAGCGAATAACGAGTAATGACAATCCCGACTTTTTTCTTATGAGTTATTCAAAGGAAGAGTCTAAGGTTAAGGATTTTATTCTAATTCCAAAACACTTTTTCGTTCCGGATATTATTGAAATGCGTAAACCATTAGCACCAACAGCAAGACGCGCCGGTTGGATTGGATGCAATATTTTAATTGACAAAATTCCTAAGCAAGGAATGATTGACATAATATCAAACGGAGAAGTCACAGATATAAACAAAGTTGTTGATAAAGTAAATAGAAGTAATCAACTTGAAACAAAAGATATGAGCAGTCGTAGTTGGCTTATGGATGTCTTGAATTGTGTTAATAAAATATCATCAGAATCATTTACATTGGATGAAATGTATCAATTTGAGAATTTATTACATATCAAGCATCCTCAAAACAATAATATTAAGCCTAAAATAAGACAACAGCTTCAATTTTTGAGAGATAGAGGATTTATAGAGTTTTTAGGAAACGGTAAATATATAAAAATAATGTGAGATGCTACTATGAAAAAATATACTATAGCCATAGAAGAAACTGTAGTGAGAGAATTTGAAGTATATGCTGGTAATTCTGAGGAAGCAATGAAAATTGCTGAAAAGAAGTATAGAAATGGAGAATTCATTTTAGATCCTGGGGAAGTTCAATTTACGCAAATGTGCATTTTAAAACCTGCAAGCGAAGTAACGGAGTGGAGTGAATTTTAATATTCAGAATCAAATCTAATGATAGTGTTGACCTTATTTGTACACACCCACCATATACTGATATTATCAAATACAGTGAAGAAGTTGAAGAATATAAAAATTATATTTGAACAGACAGTTAAATTAATTGTTGAACAGAAGTAAGTTACAAAAAATTAAAACAGATAATGTAATGCAGTTGGTCCGAATAATATTCGTAACTGTACAATAGAAATCGTTGATGAATAGGCGATTTATAATAAAAAAAGCACAACTTGCGGAAGAAATCTGTAGGCTGTGCTTTGATTTTATTATGAGATTAGAATGTATAACTTTTAGAAAGCAGATAATTTTACTATTCAAATGACGAATAGATCGCTTTTTTAAAATTACCAATAAAATCATACTAAAATATTAATTAGCGGTTTTAATTGTGCTTTTGAATTTATATGGTTTTATTTAAATTTTTACCTTCTTCGGTGTTTGTTATCATTCCGATATATTTCATACCGTAAAGCCCAGCAAAGCGTTTCATTGTGTACTCGCCTGCATCAAGCATCCATTTCTCAGGCGCTGCACCTTGGAAAACAAAATAAAGTTTTTTGCCAGAAAGTTCACCCTCATTAACTTTGCCGTAAAAACGGTCTAACATATTACGAACAGCGCCGCAAATATTGTGCCAATAAAGTGGAGAGCCAATAACGATTGTGTTCGCCTCTTTCATTTTTTTAATGACTTGATCAAGTCCGTCATAAGGCAAATTTTGACCATATGATCCGATTGTGAAGTCTGTTAAATTGAGCGTTTCATATTCTTTGTTGTTCAAAAGAATTGATGCAAGATGAGCAGTATTTCCGTTTTTGTTCGGGCTGCCGTTAATAAAAAGAATTTTCATAATATTACCTCTCTTAATATAGTTTAATGATCGCCGAAAAGCCATGACATAATGGTATTATCCTCGGCAAAAAGTCCACCGCCACCATGTTCATTTGGAGCATTTCGACTTGTAAAATAATCTCTTTCTTTAATGTCAAGAACAAGAATTTTATTGATTTCCTCATCGGTTAAACCTTGATTTTTATAGAGATTATATAGTGTATCATAGGCGTCCTGAGATTTTTTTGAACCATAATATTCATCATCTCTTCCGATTACAATGTAAACTGGCAGTTTAGATCTAGCGATGCTTTCATATTCTCCGTCCCATTGAGAGCTTACTTGCAAATACGCCGTAAACAAATCAGGTCGTTTACTGACTGCCTGTGATGCAGTTTCACCACCACCAGAATAGCCTTCAATATAAACCATAGATTTATCTATATTGTAGGCAGACAAAAGGTATTCAACAAGAGTGATGGTTTCATCTGCCGAGTTTTCGTCCCAACCGTTTAGCTGAGGTGCAACAATAATCATATTTTCGTTGTATTTTTGAGCCTCAAAGCCAAAGTTTTCCTGATGAATATTTACTCCGACGCCTTGAAAATATAAACCTTCATATCCCGGCAAGGTGATGAAGAGAGCATAAGCCTCACTGCCGTCATAACTTTTCGGAATATAAATGTTAAAATGAATATCGCCGTTATTATCGCTATGTAAAATATTGTCAACGATAAAGTCGCGATAAGTGTATGTGCCGTTTGTGATGGAATAATTTTTAATGGCAGGCTGAGTAGTTTGCACTTCTGATGAACTTTCATCCGTTATATTTGCTGCATGGTTGTTCTTAATGGAACAAGATGAAAGTGTAATCATCATAACAGTAATTGCCAAAAGAATGGCTATAGAATCGAAGATTTTACTTAAGTTCAAGACTATTTACCCAAGATTCAATCTTGCTTGATGAAGTACCAGAAGAAAACCTCTCGCCGTTTTGCCAATTGCCTGTGTTTGCCATTTCGGCTAAAAGGTTACCGCTTTGACCTAAGCCTGAAGAAGCTGATGTACAAAATGGAATGATGGTTTTGCCGCTAAAATCGTTACCTTTAACAAAATTATTTACAGGCCAAGCGGCAATGCCCCACCAAATCGGGTAGCCGATAAATACGGTATCATAATCATCCCAATTATCGGGTGTGTTTTTAATGAGCGGTACATCGCGCTTGCTTTCGTCATTATGCTCAATGCTTACACGGCTGTTGTCATTAGTCCAATTAAGGTCATCACTTGTGTAAGGGTCAACAGGCGTTATTTCAAACAAATCTGCTCCGATGGTATCGGCGATAGTTTCGGCAACAGCTTTTGTACTGCCTGTTGCGGAATAGTATACAATAAGAATTTTGCCACTTTGAGAATATGTCTCCTCATCTTTAGTTTCATCTGTGGATGTAGGCTGTGATGTGTTTTCGCTTTTGTCTGTATTAGTGCCGGAATTGGTCGAGCATGCGACAAACGCAAACATAAGTAAAATTACTAAAATAATTGAAGTTGTTTTTTTCATAGTTTTGCTCTCCTTTAGTATTTATTTCTGTTCATCAACCGGCGGAACCGTTTCCGCATATTTTTTTAGAAGTTCAGGGGTTGATGTATAGAACCTTACTCCTTTATCAAGTTTGGCAATATTTGACATTTCTTCTGTTGTCAGTTCAAAGTCAAAAATGTCAAAATTTGCCTTAATGTGGTCGCTGTTCTTTGAACCGGGAATGATAATGTTTCCGTCTTGAATATGCCAACGAAGAATTATTTGTGCCGTTGATTTACCGTATTTTTCCGCAAGGTTCTTAAATAGCGGCTCGTTCAAAAGCGTATTATCACCGTGACCGAGTGGATACCAAGCCTGTATTTTAATATTTTCGCGAGAAAGGAATTTTTTAAGTTCCTTTTCCTGATAATACGGATGCACTTCAGTTTGAAGAACGGACGGTTTAAATTCGCAGATATTTAAAATTTCACAAACCTGTTCTTTGTTGAAATTTGAAAGGCCGATTGCTCGAACTTTGCCTTCCTTGTATGCCTTTTCCATTTGCTTATATCCGTCAATGTAGTTGCCGGCAGGCTGATGGATTAAAAGTAAGTCGATATAATCTGTTTGGAGTCTTTCAAGAGTTCTGTCTACTGCGTCATCCTGTTTATAAAATGACGGCCAAATCTTTGTTTCAAGAAAAATATTTTTACGGTCAATGCCTGATTTTTTCATCGCTCTTCCTACTGCCTTTTCATTACAATAAGCATTTGCCGTATCGATAAGCTGGCAGCCGTTTTTAAGTGCGTAGGTTGCCGCTTCCTCAGCCTCGTCGGGTGAGAGCAAAAATGTTCCGATGCCCAGCATCGGCATTTCAATACCGTTATTTAACTTTGTGAATTTCATAATAGTTACTCCTTTTCCATTTTATAAGTTAATTGTGATGTTTAAAGTTGACATTACTTACATTCTTCAAAAATTTCTAATATTTCTTCGTGAGTCATCTTTTTGTAGGCACCAGGTACTATGCCGCAAGAATCTGCAATTTCTTTAAGGTTGGTGTTTTCATCAATTCCAAGCTCCTTAAAGGTTGTTGGCATACCGATTTCTTTAATGAAATCAGCCAAAGCATCAATACCTGCTTCTGCAAGTTCTTCGTTTGTTTTCCCATTTTTTGAAATGCCCCAAACATTAGTTGCAAACTGAGCAAACTTCTTTTCACCTGCCTTGCAAATATGTCTGTAATAAACAGGATGGAGAACTGCAAGTCCCGCACCGTGATTGCAGTTAGTGTATGCACCAAGCTGATGCTCCATTTGGTGGCATTCAAAGTCCGTCTTTTTGCCCAACTTGATGATACGATTTTCAGCCATTGTAGCATCCCACATCAAGTTACTTCTTGCTGTGTAGTCCGTTGGATTTTTGATAGCGGCACGCATATTTGTAATAACATTTTTCATAAGAGCTTCGGAAATATCGTCAGATACATTGCTTTCATCCGGTTTGCTGAAATAGATTTCATAATGTGTGAAAGTGTATCAAAAGCACCTGATACCATTTGGAATTTAGGAACGCTGTAGGTATAGGTTGGGTCAAGCATCACGAATTTAGCGTTAAGCTGAGGATAATCTCTGCGGGTTTTGATTTTAAGCTGTTCGTTTGTGATTACGGCACCGCCGTTACATTCACTGCCGGTTCCTGAAACGGTAACGACTATGCCGAGAGGCAGTGGCTCAAAGTCAATGACACCGGGTCTTGACCAAAAGTCAGTCCAAATTTCTCCGCTGTATTTTGCGCCGAGTGATATTGCCTTACAGCAGTCCATAACACTTCCGCCGCCTATAGCAAGAATCAAATCGGCATTAGTTTCTTTGGCAAGTTTAACACCTTCCAGCACCTTGCTGTATGTTGGATTTGACGGAATACCGCTAAATTCAACAATTTCTTTGTTTTCTTTTTTGAGTATGGTTATAACCTCGTCATAAATACCGTTTTTCTTGATTGAGCCACCGCCGTAGCAGAGCATAACTGTGTTTCCGTAGGCTGAAAGAATATTAGAAAGATATTCTTTAATACAGCCTTCGCCGAAATATACCTTTGATGAATTCTCAAAAATAAAATTATTCATAATTTTTACTCCTATTCTGAAAATTAGATTATATTGAATGATATATTTTCATTTCAATATCTCTCGCTTTTTTTATCTTTTTGTTTAATCTGTCGTCACCTTATGATATCACCTGTCGAGGATGAGTTTATCGAATGATGAAATGATTTTACGGCGATTTGTCAAATGGCTGTGCTATTTCTCGCCTGCATATATCGCAGTGGGAGAATCTTTTTAGGCAAATATTTTTGATAATATTTACGTTTTTTTTCATAGCTATCACTCCTTAACCTTTTTTCGATCAAATTATAGTAAAAACGAGACCTCATATGAAGTCTCGTTTTGTTATTTAGTATATACCATTAGGTTATAACTGTTTATTTGGTTTTAATTATATTTTTAGCCGCATCTAAAACCCGTATGACATTTTCACTTGGATTCGGTGAATGCAAAAGTCCGTACGGAATACTGTATTCCCATTCAACAGGAATAACTTTAAGCAGTGGATGAACATTTGCCCATCCCGGTATCGCAAGTAATACATCGTTTGTGTTTTCGCATCTGTTAAATATACTCATGCTGTAAAGGTCGAAATCAACAATATTTATTTGTGGATGATTTTGCCAAATATCGTCGCGCAAACGATCAACATAATTGCTCCAACCGCGGTGCATAAGCAACAAGTTTTCACCATACAAATCACTGACTTGAAGCTTGTTCTTTTGTGCAAGCTTGTGGTGAATGGATACAGCACAGCAAAACGGCTCACGTGATAATTGAAGGCCTTCGCATTTCCTAAGCTTAAGCATTGTGTCATCAAATATTCCCACGATAATATCAATGTTTTTACCCAAATTTGCAAGTATTTCCTTCGCATTTTCTGGTGTGTTTTCAAACGGCACAATCTCAAATTTTATATCCGGGCATTGCTCTTGAATTTTTGACCACATTTGCATAAGTAATTGAGCAGGGGTTGTTGGTGATGAACCGATACGAATAATATTTTTGACCTCGCTCATTGCATTTTTAGCCCTGACAACACTGTCTTTGCAGTAGCTGATAATATATTTTGCATCCTGATAAAGTGATTTTCCTGCGTTAGTCAGTATAAGTCCTCGGTGTGTCCGTTCAAACAAAACCAAGTTAAGCGAACTTTCAAGCAAATTAATTTGTTTAATAACGGCAGTCGGCGTAATATACAATTCCGCTGCCGCTTTACTAAAGCTACCTGCATCAGCAACCTTTATAAATGTTTCTATCTGTGAATTATACATCATCACACCACCTACATTACATAATTAAATCATAACTCATTGCATATCGAAATGATCAATCTTTTCTTTCATTATACTTTAAAACTTTCGAAAAAACAAATTGTCCGATTAATAGGCGTTCGAATATCAAAGACAGCTAAATTTATGCTTTTTCGTATTTAATGTATCTTAATATCGGTACTATCGAAACAAATTATTAAACATTAATATCGAAAATATTAGATGGTGCAATCTCAATAAAGCTGCATCATTATATTAACATTATCAAAAAATATCATGTTGATTTTTAAATTATATATTCGCTGAGAGAATTCTTTTTTTTAGGGAATTAGAGATAAAGCAGCACAGAAATATTTTTTAATGCAGTTAAGCAAGATATATAGGGAAAATACTTTTACAATTTGGAAAGCAATGAAGGAACAAAAAAACTGCCGCTTGGTGTAAATTCTAAGGTCGGCAGTAATATTAGTTTCTGAATTCATATTGATTATTATGAGCAATTACTTTAACTTTTCTGTTTTTGAAATAATTGTATATCAGCATAGATATTACAGTTAATAAACTGCCCACAAGTTTAATTGTAGCGGATATATTGTTGTATTCTTGATTGGTTGTCTGTAGATATTTGTCAACCAATAACAAAGAAGCAATAATGCCGGCAGTCAATAAAATAGTTTTCTTATTGCACAACTTTTTAAAAGGCAATCCGGGGAACATAATTATCGATGATATTATTATAGCGGTCAGCACAACTAAAAGTAAGATTAACCAATGAGATATATCGGCCGCGAAACCGGACAAAATATTTGTCCACAAAGGACGGATGATTAACATTATAACCCAACCAATACACCACAATGGGAGCAATATTATTGCTCTTACTGGTTGAGGAATTAAGCTCAAGTATTGTCGCGCCTTATTTTTATAAGGATTTTTTTCGTCCTTTTCATACATCTCCATTATTCCGTCAGCATAAGTGTCATCAATTATTTCTAACGGATTGTCATAACTGTTGTTTACTAGCAGCGATGCAGCTGTTGTAGTGGCGACCATTGCTTTGCGCATTTTCTTTTTTAAATTTTTCTCTTGTTTCTTCTTGTTCATATTTTTATTTTAACTAAATTTTATTTTTTGTAAAGAATAATATATTTTCTGCTTATTCTATTAGTGATATGCGTGAATTGGAAGTGCAAAAAATATTGAAAAAAATCTTTGTTGCTCATAGAATATTAAGGGTGGTTATTATATGATTAAATTTATTAAAGCGAATATCGAGCCGAACAAAAAAATAAGATTATTGGAGATAATAATTTTAGTTTTATTGTGTATAAGTTCGGTAATTTTTTATGCAATAGGCAATGCGAAAATTAATGACAATTTGGGAAAAGTTCAATATGTCGGTAGTATAGAAATGGTTCGTGACAGGTCTTTAGAAGATTATGATGAAGATTCGACGGTTTGTGATGTTACTTATACTAATGGCGATAAAGTGTTGATAATTTCTTATCCTTATGAAGACTATATAAATCTTGATAAAGATGAGATAACCGGTTATGAATATATGAACGATGACGGTATAACCATTATAATGGATCATAACAATGCAACTGATAAAGAAATAGCTGCTACTTATAAACAAATAACCGTAAACAATACAATGGCAATATTTAATTTGGCTAATGCATTGATTATATTAGTTTTAGCAGTAGCAATAGTGCTGTTTTGTTCAAAAATATTTACTGTATACGAGAAATCATGGTTTTTGTCCATTATGGTACTGGCTACAATTTTTGCGACTTTATTTCCGGAAGAAAGCGCTAATGGTGTTAACGGCATTTATATTATGCTTTTATATCTGTTGGACACATTCTTAAATATTTTATGCGAGTTATTGATTTCTAAGCAATCAAGGTATAATTTTTTAGTATCTATTCTTGTAGAAATAACCGAAATTGTTATATGTATCGTTTTAATGTATCGATTTGCGACTATGGTAACGACTTTATTGTTCTGGTTACCGATAGACATTTTAAGCTTTATCAATTGGAGTAAACACAAAGATGATCAGGAAGATGAGTTGACAATTGTCAGAAGGTTAAAAGGTTATCAAGAAGTATTGGTAATTTTGGCTATTATTATTTGGACTATTGTAGTCGGTTATTTTATCAGCGGTTTGGATATAAAAACAGATTTCATCAACAATCGTTCATTGGAAGTAGCGATTGCTTATATCGATGCTTGTGCTTCAGCGGTAGGTATTGCTAACGGTTTGTTTATTTTCTTTAGATTTAGAGAACAATGGATTGCCTGGTATATTTGTGCGGCCTTAGAAGCTGTAATCAACATTATTTCCGGTCAATATGTATTATTGATACTAAAACTTGGCTATTTTACCAATACCACTTACGGATATATAAAATGGACAAAATATATTAAGTCACATAAAGAGAGCAAATTAACGGTATTCTAATGATTTTGTTTGAGTATAGTAAACAAAATTGTTATAATAGATACATTGAAAATAGGAGTTGAATTTATGGCAATTGAATCAGGAGATTTTAGAACAGGACTAACTGTAATTGTAGATGGTGACCCATGGGTTGTAGTTGACTTTCAACATGTAAAGCCGGGAAAAGGTGCCGCTATTTTAAAAACAAAGATGAAGAACTTAAAAACATGTTCGACACAAGAAAGAAATTTTAACGCTGCAACAAAATTTGAACAAGCAAATATCGAAAAGAGAAATGCTCAATTTTCATATGCTTCTGACGGTGTTTATTATTTTATGGATTTGGAAACATATGATACTTATGAGTTAAATGAAGATCATATCGGTTTCAATAAATATTTTATTGTTGAAGGTATGGAAGTTTCATTGATGTTTTTTGGCGGAGACTTGTTATCTGTATCAGTTCCGGAAAAGGTTGAATTAACCGTTGCTGAAACTACACCGGGTATCAAGGGTGCCCCTTCAAGCCAAACAAAAGATGCTGTAACAGATACCGGTCTGGCAATCAGAGTTCCGCAATTTATCGAACAGGGCGAGAAAATTTTAGTATTCACTTCAACGGGTGAATATTCGGGAAGAGCTTAACAGAGCTCTTTTTAATAGGTATGAATAAAGTAGTATTGATAACCGGAGCGGCTAAGGGGATAGGCAAGGCAATCGCAATTGAATTGGCGAAAAACAATTATAATATCGTTATTAATTATTTGACTTCTGAAAAATCGGCAGAACAATTATGCGGGGAAATTGTCAAAAATTATAATGTCAAGTGTTTGAGTATTAAAGCGGATGTTTCCGATGAAAAAGAAGTTGACAGGATGTTTGAAATAATCGAAGAACAATTCGCCGGTGTGGATGTTTTGATCAATAATGCCGCCATCGATTTGTCTGATTTGTTCTATTTGAAAACTGCTGAACAATTTAGAAAAACCTTAAATGTAAATGTTGTAGGTGCTTATAATTGCAGTAAAAGAGCCTATAAACACATGTTAAAACAAGAGTATGGAAGGATAATCAATATATCTTCTACTAATGGCATAAATACTTATTATCCGATGTGTTTCGATTATGATGCTTCCAAAGCTGCTTTGATTAGCTTAACTCATAATTTAGCTTGGCAATTTGCCCCATATGTTAATGTAAATGCTATCGCTCCGGGATTTATCGGAACGGAAAGTGAACTTGATGGTTATGATGAACAGTTTTTAAAAGAAGAACAGGAAAAAATCATGGTTAAAAGATATGGTAAGCCGGAAGAAGTAGCCTATTTAGTTAAATTTTTAATCAGCAAGGAAGCCGATTATATAAATAACAGTATTATCAGAATTGACGGCGGACAAATGGGTAGCAATTAAGTAAAAATCTATCGGTAATGGCACGGGTGGATAAGGAAGTACAACAACTTAATACATTTGTGGCATCGCAAGGTAGAAATCAAGGCATTAATCGAATGCCACAGCCCAGTAATGCGATAATTTCAAAACACTGAAAAATGGCATTTGCAAAGGCGAGCAATAAGGCTCTGACTCAAAATGTCGGAGCCTTATTGTTAGTGTGCCCAGCATGGGCCAACAACTTGAGGGTGGAAGTCCCTTACAGTGCCTGATAGTGGCGAACTGTTAGTAAATGACAAGGGTGTCCATCGTGAGGTGGAATCTGAAAGAAGTCAAAGTTGCAAAATCTCGGTCTGACGAACAGAAATCACATATAAGGCTGCATTTAGTTGGTCGAGCTTGCTAAACAAAGCCCTAGTAACTATCCGAGACTCATACAGTAAATGTGGCAGATATATGAGAGGAAGGTTGTTGTTCTTACCTGGGGAGGTCTGGTATTTTGGAAATACCTTGAATTGGGTATGAAAATGCTAGTAGTGATATTAGAGTGAAATATCAGAAGTCAGCAGATAGCATAGTAGTAACAGAAATGTTATGAAGGCTTGAAGGTTGATGACACTTGGCTAAATCTTTAGTGTACTTATTTATGTAATGCAGATAATTTAGAAATAAACTGTCTTTGTTGAGATAGAGTGGAACTTGAAATAAATACAAAGAAGAGCATAGTAAATAGTAGCGTTAAAGGAATTGCAAAAGAAAACACTAATCAAATGAATGATTAGTGCATCAACCAACCGCCCTGTGCCGAGCGGCATGCAGTGGTGGTGTGAGAGGACACTAAGTGAAATAATCACTTAGTTCCTACTCGATTGAGCAAAGGACTAATAATTTATGCAATACAAGTAAATTATTACTTGGTTTGCGTTAGAGCGAAAGAATAATCTGTTCACTTCAATTGTTGACGAGCAAGTGATTTATAGATAAGAAAAAGGTACAACTTACTAAGAAAAATTCCGTAGACTATGCTTTAATTTTATTTATCAGATTATAATGTATAATCTTAGCGAGCAGATCATATATGGATAGGGTTTGTATAATGCTGTGTCGTTTGCTGCTTCTATACAATACTTTGCGATTTAATAAGCCGAACTGATAAAGACAGTATCCGAACTTAAAAAGCGTAAGGAACTTATTGAAAACTGTCCATAATGAAAAGTGGGTAGTTCCATATTACTGAGGTTACACCACAAATTTCAAATTACTTCCTTATACACTGTGGACAAAATTGTCGAGAGTTTTTTAAATACTTATTTGTTAATTATTTTAGATAATGCTAAGAGAATAGATAGCTTTCCATATTCATACGATAAACCGCCTTGCATAAATAATCTGTACGGTTCTATTACCGGGGCATCGGCGCTTAATTCAATAGTACTTCCTTGAGTGAAACTGCCGCAAGCCATTACTTCATCAAAAGGATAACCTGGCATAGGTGCCGGTAAGACATGCACAAACGAGTCAATCGGAGATGATTGTTGAATTCCTTGAGTAAAATTAACCAAATTTGATTCGCTGCCTAATTCTACAGTTTGAATTATATCGGTTCTGTAATCGTTATATTTTGGCGATACATTAGTGAATCCAAGTTTTTCCAGCATATATGCTGAAAATACAGCCGTTTTCAAAGCTCCTTTTACCGCGTTTGGAGCAACAAATAATCCTTTAAAGAAAGCGTTGTTTTGATTAAAATTCGCCCCTTGTTCTTTCCCAATGCCCGGAGCGGTCAACCTATCCGCAATAGAAGCAATCAATTCTTTTTTGCCGGCAACATATCCGCCTGTACTAGCAATGCCGCCACCTAAGTTTTTCATCAGTGACCCGACAACTACATCTGCACCGATATGACCCGGTTCTTTATCTTCAACTAATTCACCGTAACAATTATCAACCATGATGATGACTTCTTTATTTACTTCCCGTATTTTACTGATCAATTTCGCTATTTTCGATATTCTTAAAGAGAGTCGTGATGAATATCCGCGAGATCTTTGGATTTCTACCAATTTAACATCATTATTTTTTAGGCGTTGAATTATTTTTTCTTCATCAAATTCATTGTCAATCAAATCGATTTGTTCATACTTGATTCCATACGCTTTTAATGATTGCGATGAATTGCCGACTAAACCTATCATTTCCTGTAAGGAATCATATGGTGTTCCTGTCAAAGAAATCATCGTGTCACCGTATTTCAATAAGCCGGAAAATGTTAAGTATAATGCATTTGTTCCGCTCATTATTTGCGGACGTACCAAGGCATCTTCACAACCTAAAACATCAGCAAAGATACGCTCTAACTTGTCTCTTCCCGGGTCATAATTTCCATAACCATTGATATCGGCAAAGTCAGAATATGAAACTTTGTTATCAATAAAGGATGTTAAAATACGATTGGAATTGTATAAACATACTTTATCGATTTCCGTAAAAATATCTGCTAATTGACTGTCCGCCTGTTGGGCTAAGAGTAATAAATCTTTATTAATTTGATCTAAAATCATTTGTTACCTCCGTGTACACTTTAGATATTATATACGAAATCATTCATTTTAGATGATAAAAAAGTAAATGATCTTAAAGGAGATAAAAAAGAAGTTAAATGAATTGATTATCCTCTAACTTCTTTGATTTTTATGAAATCGAATTTTGTTAATATAATTGGGAACTTTATGATTCGTGGATATGCGGATAAAGATATATTGTCATTCGTTTGAGACAAAATGCTCATGGAAATAAACAATAGGCAGTCAGATGCAGCCAAAGTATAACTTTCCCAAATAATTTCCAAATGAAAATTTAACGAATTATTTTGCTCTTGCGCGAGTTAATTCGATAGCCTCTTTGCCTGTTAAATGTTCAATGGTTATTTCTACACAGCGCAATGCCGGCCATTCTCTTTTGATTTCATTG
Organism: Erysipelotrichia bacterium; assembly: GCA_030525245.1. Classification (GTDB taxonomy): domain Bacteria; phylum Bacillota_I; class Bacilli_A; order Erysipelotrichales; family Erysipelotrichaceae; genus UBA1783. Next base: position 16,466 of record JAUNFB010000012.1, on the reverse strand, counting down.
GCAACTTTTTCCTGATCATCATTGTATTTTAAACCGAAAATTTCCGCTGCTTTGTAGATTTCCTGTTCATCGGTAAGAACTCTTGCTTGACCGAAGGCTATTACACTCTTAAAGTAAGTGGTCAGTTCGTCTTTGACTAAAGTGTCTTGAGCAATTACACATAATGATACTTTGGAGTTTCTGACAATTGCATCCTGTTTGTGACCTTCTTTTGCTCCGTGAAAATAAATTTTACCATCCTTATAGGCATAATTGATAGGAACTGCATAAGGATAGTTATCATCACCTAATACAGCCAATACTCCTGTTTGCCCTTCTTCTAAAATCTTTATTGCTTCTTCTTGAGGCAACTGTTGTTTGAAACGTCTCATTTTGCGAAACATATATGATCCTCCTTGATTTTTCTAATTAAAAAATAACAATTTTATAATTGATTGTCAACAATTAATAGCTTGCATAAATATATTAAGTTAATTATAAAAAAATATGTTAAACTGTGATGGATTGATTGCGGAAAAACAATCGCTGAAAAAGAGGAACAAAATGATTGATGTAGTAGCTGCTTTAATAAAGAAAGATGATAAATTTTTGATTTGTCAGCGTTCAAGTAAAAAGGATAACAGTTTGTTATGGGAATTTGTGGGCGGAAAAGTTGAAAAAAACGAAAGTAAAGAAAATGCATTGATTAGAGAATGCTTTGAAGAATTGAGAATTACCGTTAAAGTAGGAAAGTTGTATGCTCAACAAATATATAAATATCCGGATAAGATTATTCGCTTGTCTTTGTTTGAAGCCGAAATCGTACAAGGTGTACCAAAATTGTTGGAACACAATGACATCAAATGGATAACATTAAGCGAAACCGCTATGTATCAATTTTGTCCTGCTGATAAGTTCTTTATCGAAAAGATGTTGAGGCAATAAAAAAACAACCGTTACGGTTGAATGGCAGGAGTGGCAGGAATCGAACCCGCATTGACGGTTTTGGAGACCGCTGTACTGCCGTTGTACGACACTCCTATTGCGCCTATTAATAATAACACATAAATATGGTTACATTCAAGAAAAATGTTATAATTAATGGGTTAAGAGGTGAATTAATATGGATGAGTTATTAGAATTTATCAAGAAATTCAATCAAGAAAGAGATTGGGAACAGTATCATACACCGAATAATTTAGCTAAGTCTATCGTTTTGGAAGCAAATGAACTTCTTGAACATTTTCAGTTTTCTCAAGAACCGGATAACAGAGAAGAAGTTTTGGAAGAGTTGGCAGATGTTTTAGCTTATTGTTTGGATATGTGCTTGAGTTTAAAGGTTAATCCGATAGATATTGTTTATGAAAAATATAAAAAGAATGCTTTAAAATATCCTGTTGAAAAAGCTAAAGGCAATGCTAAAAAATACGATAAGTTTTAGATGAAAAATCTTTTGTTTAAATAAACACGTAAAGGTTTGATAATTCCGGCAAGAATTAAAAATAATCCTACAACGAAGAATGAACCGGCTACATACAATGACCAAAGAAACATTTGAGTGTTAAAAGTCAAGTGTTCAAAGAATTCTATCAAAATAGCGGATAAGCCAATCGCGATGATGATACCTCCGGCGATAAAGTATCCGCCTTTTTTAACATATTTTGTTAAGGCGATGGATGTTGTACATATGATGCAGGAAATGATTGTTACCGGCATGGCAAAAGATAAAAACCAATGACCGTTATTGACCAGGCAAATATATAAAAGATAGAGAGCGGTTGCCAAATGGTCAATAGGAACAAAGATGACCGGATTAGGTTTATAGAACCATAAAGGCAATATGAAAATGCAATAAAATAATAATATTGCGAAAATGACATAGCCGCCCCAAGACAAATGACCGTAAACATTGAAGCAAACAATTAAAACGGTAATAATCGCAATTAAACATAAGGCAGAAAATATTGAAGCAAAAGTCAAACTGCCGTAACGCTGCTCAGGTAATATATGCGAATAGCGAATCTCTGCTGTTTCATTTTCGTCTAAATAGGCAACTTTAGTCCCACACAGCGGACAAACAGAGACATTGTCTTGTAATTTAACTCCACACTTAACACAGTACATATTTTTACCTCCTGATATTAGATTCGATTTCTACCGGTACACCCAATTCAACCAGTTTGGAGAAAAACAATCTTTCCAATTCGGATTGACGGATATTACGAATCATATTGATGTACGTTTTGTTGTTATAAGATACCACCGAACAGTTATTAGGATAACTTTTTTGCGGACCGATGATAAACTCTAATCTTGTGACATATTTTTGTAATTCCGGCGGTAATTTAACTACGCCCAAATTAGATATATTCAAGCAACCTTTTTTTTCACCGGTTGAGCGATAGACAGCATTCATGACAATGTTTTTAACAAAAAGCGGAGCAATTTTAACCAGTGGATTTAATTGCGGTAATACATTGGCTGCGATCCTGCTGGCCATATTCTGCTTTGAAGTTTCATAAGCCAATTGATGATTGAATTCTTGACATATTTGTTGCAAAGAATAATCACCTTTGCGAGGGTTGACTCCAATATTAACAGTTAAAACAAAATTCCTTAAAGTCTTACTGCCAAAAATTTTACGCAAGTTTACCGGTATGGTTATTTTTACAGCTTTTTGTTTATATTGAACAACAGCTTTTTTTTGCATTTCGATGATGCTTAAACACATAACGGATGCCAAAAAAGAAGTGATTGTGCAGTTATATTCCCGGGCTTTTTGATGCAAAATTGTTGTGTCAATGATTCCGGTAGTCAAGTTTAAAAAATTATCCGGATTTTTATATCCTTTTAATTGATAGGTATCTTCTTCTTTTCTGCTTGCCGGGAAAGTATTGGTATATTTTTTGAAACTGTCTTCCAATTCTTCTTCAGTCGGTTCTTCATTAATATTTAATATATTTTCGTTAGGTGAACAGTTAATTCCGTATTTCAGCTTGCAATACTGTGCCAATAGGGTACATAAAAAAATCTTACCGCCATTGCCATCGGAAAGGGAATGAAATACTTCGACCGCAATGCGGTTTTTGTAGTATAAAATCCGCAGGCAATTTCTGCGTACTTCCAGACGACTCATGTAAGTTAACGGATAGGCATAATCTTGCTTTACTTGCGGAGCTTTTTTTGTCTGTTCCAAATAACACCAAAAAAAACCACTGTGTAAACTGACATAAAAACTTGGAAAGCGTTTTTTTAAACCATTTACCGCTTGTTGCAGAATAATAGGGTCTATATCTTCATTTAGGCAAGCGGACAGTCGGAACACATTGCTCCAGTTGACATCCATCGTTGCCGGAAAGATTAATGCTGCGGTATCCAATCGATACCAGTTCTTGTTTAAAATATTTTCCATATATTTTTATTTTAGCACAATAGTCAACCAATGCATTACTAAAAGCACATTAATATTACAATGACTGCTAAATGTAAAAAAACAACGAATAAGCCGTTGTTTTAGTACTCGTTTTTATAACTGTTCCAAATTTCATCAATGTTGTTTGCCAATTCGATTGCTCTTGGTACATTAATATAATCTTTTTCGTCAATTTCTAAGATACAATCTACCGGATAAGCATGCTTTTCCAAATCGTACAATTTCCAAAGAATATTTCTTAAAAGATAGAGATTGCTGGAAAAATTGGTGCCGTGGACACCGCCGGTTTCTTTTTCTCCCGAACCGATGCAGTCATTTAAGTGCATTTTAAAATTATCGCTTTTATAGGAATCGATGGTATGGAAGAATGATCTTTCTTCGTATTTAAAAGACATTTCACTCATCATTAAATGACAAGTATCCAAGAGAGGAAAGACTTGTTGGTCATTAATACGATTACGCATATATCTCATTATTTGTAATCCTTCGATTGCTCCGATATTGCGGTAGCAATTTTCTACATGCAAAATTAAACCGCTGTCTTTAACCATTTTGCAGAAAGCTTCGACATTGGGATTGTTAAATACATCAAACGAAGGACTTTCGGCATGTACAACCAATCCGACATTTAATGATTTACAAAAATCAAATACTTTCTGAGCATAATCTGTTTTATATTCCTGAGCTATCTGAGCGATATCACAGCGGCTTAATGGGTAATGCACTGTAAATACCGGCTTGTTTAATAAAGGATAGAGATCAAAATTATCTCTTTCATCACCATAAAGATGTATTTCATAGCCATCAATCATGTCGTAAGTGTTTTTAACATTAATTTGTTCTAATTCCAAAGCCAATTTCAAACCTTTTCGCATACAAATTTCAACGATTATATTTAATCGTTAACTCCTTCCATATTATATTCTGTTATTTAATTGTAAAAAGGTATAAAATATAAAATGTATTATCCCTTTTTGTTTATTTATTATATTATATATTTGTCTTAATTGCAAACGCTTACGAAAGGAAAAATTATGAAAAGTAACTTAATTATTAAAAACGGTACTATTTTAACGGAAAGCGGCTTTAAACAAGCCGATATGTTTATTTCTGCCGGTAAAATAGAGAAAATCTGCTCGACAGTAGAAGAAGACGCTAAGACAATTGATGCCGGCAATTTAATGATTTTGCCGGGAATTATTGACCAACATACCCATGGAGCATACGGATATGATATTAACAATATCAATAAGGAAGATTTTAATAAATTGTGTGACTATTATGCTTCACAGGGAACAACCGGATTTTTAGCTTCCTTACTTATAGATAGCAAAGAAAATTTAATGCGTTGCTTGAAATATTTAAGTGAATATCAAAAAGAAGCACATACCGGAGCAAAACTATTGGGCATACACATGGAGGGACCGTATTTTGCTCAGGAGTTTAAGGCAGCAATGCCGCCGGAAATGATTCGTCAGGCATCGGTAGAAGAATTTGATGAATTTTATAAGGCTGCTGAAGGATCTTTAAAAATGATGACTATTTCCGCAGAAGTAGATAAATCAATAGAGGTAATAAAAGAAGGAGTAAAAAACGAGGTGATTATGGCTATAGGTCATACCGGACCGACTTACGAAAGGGCTTGTCAATGTATTGAAGCGGGAGCAAAGACAGCGACGCACTTATTTAATGCTATGCGTCCTTTGGAACATCATCAACCGGGAGTAATTGCAGCAGCTTTAGAGAGTGATATTTATACAGAAATTATCTGTGACGGACATCATCTGCATCCAGCAACAATTCGGATGATCATCAAAGCCAAAGGAGTGGATAAAGTCATTGCGATAACCGACAGTATGATGGCAGCCGGGTTAAAAGACGGACAATACAAATTGGGCAGAATGGATGTAACCGTCAAAGGTTTAGATGCGCGTTTAACAGGAAATAATACCAGAGCAGGAAGTGTTTTAACTGCGATACAGGGTCTGCGGAATTTGGCACAATTTTCACACTTGCCATTACAAGATGTAGTTAAAATGACTGCTTTAAATCCTGCCAAAGAAATGGGTATAGATAAAACAAAAGGATCCATTGCTGTTAACAAAGATGCGGATTTAATCATAACAGATCATAATTTGAACTTATTGGCTACGATAGTAGAAGGACAAATAATGTATAAAAGCGATGAATTAATTGTTAAATAAAGACAAGCACTCAAGTATCTCTAAGAGTAACTGAGTGCTTTTTTGTTTCGAACATATTCGAAAAACAAAAATTATCAAAATGAACGGTTAGTCTTGACTAACCGGGGGGGTGTTAAAATAAAGAAAATAGTAAAAAGAAAGGAATAAGGTATTATGATAAAAAATTTTTCACCTGAAGTTATTAAGGCTATTGGTTATTATGTCTATGAACTCATTGATCCGAGAAACGGACATGTTTTTTATGTAGGCATGGGAAAGGGAAACAGAGTTTTTCAACACGCTAAGGGCATAATTAAAGATGATGGATTTGGACAGAAAAATAATAAGTCAGGGACAACACAAGAAATCGTTGATGATGAACTTGAACAGAAAAATAATAAGTCAAGGACAATACAAGAAATCATTAACGAAGGTTTGGAAGTAATGTATGTAATTGTTCGTTACGGAATGGATAAAAGCACGGCTCTGGAAGTTGAAGCGGCACTTATAGATGTTATTCCGGGATTAACAAATATTCAAAGTGGGCTAAACAGTGACCGAGGAATAATAAATCCGGAATCACTTCAACGCGTGCTGTCCGCAAAAGAATATGAAGAACCTGAATTTGAATACATGATCATAAAGATAACCGAAAGCAGAATCGACGAATGCGGCGGTAATATCTACAAAGCTGCAAGATATTGTTGGAAAGTAAACTTGGAACATGCTAATAATACACCATATATATTTGTGTCAGTCCAAGGTGTAATTAAAGCGGTATATGAAAATCCTGTTTGGAAGGCAGCAGATGTCGGTGGAAGATATGAGTTTGATGCAAAAGCCGCTGAAAAGAGTATCAGAGATCAGTATATCGGAAAGAAAATTCCGAAAGTATATATGAAAAAGGGAAATCAAAATCCGATTATTTATAAGCATAAATAAAAAATAAAATGTAAGTGGTTAGAAATTCGGTAAGTATAAGTTAGTTTATATGTGAATCTAATTACTTATATTGACAAATTAAAATAAAGTGAAACTCATTTGTTTATTCAATATTTTGAGTTTCACTTTACTTAAATCAAAAAGCAAGTTTTAAAAAGTGAAAAGGAGGATAAAATGGCTTTTACAAATGAGAAAATAGAAGATCTTTTTATTAAGTTAAAAGAACTAAATTGTTCATCAATTAATAATGACTTGGAGGCATTTCAAAAATTAGGTGAAATATATTCTGCTGGTGATTTATTGAAAAAAATCTGGAGAGAATTGGATTATCTATATACTAAACCGATAAAACCAAGCAAACCGGATGAATGTAAATTTAAATTCGGATTAGGTCCGGCAGGGCCAATTTTGAAGTTTTTTATAAGTGGTATGTTTGATTGGACAGGTGGTATGGTTGAAAGTATAGGAATATTTTTGCTGTGCCTTGGTTTGCTGGTAATTTCTATTGAACTTA